>DATKHZ010000031.1:0-3236 GCA_035509995.1 Acidimicrobiales bacterium
GGTCCGCACCTCGCCCTCCGACACCACAAAACGCAGGTCGCCTTGACGGCCTTGGCTGATGCCGAACGCGGTCACGGGCCCGTGAGCCACGTCGAACTCCACCGAGACGCCCCAGCCTCTTTTCCCATGGAACACGCCCAAGCCTCGCAGCAACGGGCGCGCCTCGCTGATGGCCAGGTGCGCTGGCCCGTCGTGGCCCATTTCGACCACTCCGTCATTGAAATTAAGGGCCTGCATTTCTGTGAAGGAACCGCCGGCTCCCAGGCGGTCCATGATCAACATGGCGAGCGAGGTGCGTAGCTCGTACTCCCCGCAAGCCGGCACCCCAGCGGCGGTGAGCAACGAGGCGCCCAGGATCAGGCCGGCGCCCAACCGTTCGTGCAGTTCTCCGTCCAGTCCGCGGTGGTAGTAAGCCAATGAGCTGAGGGCGAAGTTATCTACAAGGTGGTCCAGGCCAACCGACACGCGCGTCGCCCAATCAAGGTCCTCGGCGTCCACTGACGGGTCGATATCGAACATCGAGCGGACCTGTTCGAGCTTGCCGTCTACCTCTTTATCGGTGACCTTGTCTACCAACACCCGCAGGTCGTCCATCTCGAGCACCTCGACATGGCCGCCCAGCATGGCCGGGACGAAGGTGAGATCGGTGGACACGTCGTACATCCCGGGGTAGAGGTGCCCCATGAGCCCGTGGCGACCGTCCCGCAGGGCCTTGCGTACCGCGGCGGCACTGACCCAGTGACGGATACGTTCCCAGGCCCGCTCGTCGGCTAGGTAGCCGGACACGGACCGGAAGGGCACGCCACAACGTTCGAAGACGTTTGCGACCTCAGGCAGCGGACAGCAGCCGCAATAGGCAAGCCACTCGCCGGTGCCGAAATGGGCGTGGTCCATCGCTTCACTGGGCTGCAGGTTGACCAAGAGCAACGGCGCGCCACTGCGTTGAGCTACGGGGACGACCATGGTGGCCGTCATGTACGTCGTGAGGAACATGATGATCAAGTCGCAACCGGCCACCCTCAGTTGTTCGGCCGCCTGAGCCGCTTCCTGGGCGTCGGAAATAAACCCGACGTCCACCACCTGCGCGTCGAGCTGCCCCAGTCGGTGCGAGACCAGTTGGGCAGACCTCTTCAGCTGGGGCAGGAGCTGGGGGAACTGCGGCCAATAGGCACCCAGGCCACCTGCTACGAGCCCGACCACGGGCTGGGGGCGGGGACGGAAAGGCGTAACCTCAATTGTCATCTTTGCGCTCCCTCAGTTGAGATGGAATATCTCCGGCTCGGGATGGATACCCTCGTCTGGACGCTCGCCGTCGAGCTCGGCGAAGAACTCGGCCATCTCTTGCTGCCAGCGGGCATTGACCTCGGTGGCCGCCATGGCGGCTTGGGCTGCGACGAAGTCTTCGCATTCGAGGTAGCCGATGAGGGTACCGTCATCGGCCAGGAACAGCGAGTAGTTCTGCCAACCGGCTTGTCGCAGCGCGTCGCGCATTTCAGGCCATACCTCGGCGTGCCGGCGGACATACTCCTCCCTTTTCTCCCGACGGACGTGCAACCGGAAACAAATTCGCTCAGCCATCGTCCTCTTCACCCCTTTTGACAGGTCAACGTTTATCCCATTGAGGCCTGTTCGGGGTCAGGCCCAAGAAAAGTCCCGAGGGCAAGGTCCGGCGGGTAGGGCCGGACCTTGCCCTTGGCGTTCGCTTTATCCTCTCAGAAGTTCGAAGAGGGCAGGTTGATGTTGGACTTATTGAACACAGTCGGTGGCCCGAGCACGACCGAAGGACCGGTGCCGGCCGCCGGGGGCAGGATCTTGTAGCCGCCCAGTTTGCCGGCGCTGAAGGTCTGACCGGGCGCGCCGGTGATGACCCCTGACGCCAGCGAGGCGGCTGCGTAACCAGCCAGGTAGCCCAAGTTGGACGGGTTCCACAGCTCGAATTCCTTACACGTCCCGTCGAGCACGTACTTCTTCATTTGGGAGGGCAAGCCGAGGCCGGTAAGGGTGAGGTGCTTGAGGAGCGACTTGTGGGTGTCCAGGTACTGCGCTGCGGTGGAGATGCCCACCGTGGTGGGGGAGATTATCCCCCTCAGGTTGGGATAGGCCGAGAGCAGGCCCTGCAATACCGTAAGTGAGGTGGCGGGGTCGTCGTTGCCGTAGACGGTCGAGACCAGCTTCATCTTGGAGTACTTCGGGAGCCCAAGCTCTTTCTTCATGTACTTGATCCAGGAGTTTTGGTTGGTAGCCGTGGCCGCGGCCGACAGGATGGCTATCTGGCCCTGGTACCCGATCTCAGCGCCCAGGAGGTCGACCTCGGACGTCCCGATCTGCTGGGTGTTCGCTTGGTTGATGAACACGTGGTTGGGGCAGTTGACGTCGGAGTCGAACGCAACCACCTTGACGCCGGCCGCCTGTGCTTTGGCCAGGGATGGGCAGAGAGCCGTGGGGTCGTTACCAGCGATAACGATGGCCGACGCCTTGGCGGCGATAGCTGCCTGGATGGAGGGGATCTGTGCGGCAGCGGTGTCGACGGTACCGCTGCTGATGACTTCCTTATCCCCGATCGCCTTGAGGGCCATCTGGCCGCCTTTGTCGGCAATTACCTCGTAAGGGTTGAGTGTGTCCTTCGGGATGAAATAGATGGTCTGCCCGGATTTGAGGGTGCCGGCTGCGCCGGCTGTCCCGGGCAGGGCCAGCAGTGAACCCGCGGCCATGACGGCCGTTGCCGCCGCCACCGCGAGCCGGCTTCTGCGGAACTTCATATAGAACTTCCTTTCCTTTAGTTAGCAGTCCGTAGTAACGACCTGGACAGTAGTGCTGATTTCTCCGGGGGCTGGCTCGCTCCACGGAGTTTGCTGCTTATTTCTCCGGGCGCATCCTCGCTCCACGGAGTTTCCCCCTGGCGCTCAGGCCGACGGCGGTACACGCCCGCACGGCCTTGCCCCAAGAACCTAAGGACTGGCTGGCTGATTTCCGGCGCGCCCATTACGGCACCGCCTGTCGGCGCGCCCATCGGGCCCGCAACTGGCCGATGGTCGCGCCTGAGTTGGGAAGGACGACGCTGACGATGAGCAGGCACCCGGTAACCACTTCTTGCGCCTGCGCCGAGACATTTATGAGGGTCATGGCGCTCTGTACCCCACCCAATACGCAAACCGCCATCATGACCCCCACGATGGTCCCCCTGCCCCCAAAGATGGAAATACCCCCGAAGAGCACCACGGTGACCACGTCCAGCT
>DATKHZ010000032.1:0-7588 GCA_035509995.1 Acidimicrobiales bacterium
GTATCCCGGTAGAGCCAGTCTGGATGGTCCGCCGCTGGTGCGACCCAGGCGGTTCGTAGCGCGGTCTTCCCAACGAAGGCGCTACACAGGACCGTGCTTGACGACCAGGATCACGAGTGGACGTTCATCACTTCGCTGAACCACTCCATCCTGGTCGGCGAAGGCACATTGGCCTCATGGAACGCCGGGCCAAGCTTGGACCCCATGAACTGCTCCTGGTCTGCTTGGGATTCCCAAGCCTCGACCACGATCAGCTTGTTGCCGGCTTCGGCGGCGATGTGGCTGATCAACCCATCTGGCCACGCCTCGCTGTCCGGGACACCGTCCCAACCTATGATCTTGTTGACTCTGTTGTAGATGCTCACTGCGTCAGGCAACGCGAACTCGATCACGACAACCTCTGCCATCTACGTTCCTTTCGGTAGCCCGCGAGAGCGGGTGACGGGAACCGTAACAGTCGGACCTGTGGTTGTCCAGGGCCTCCTCGACCAGGTTGCAGAGGTCCAAGTTCCACTCGAAGCCACCGTTGAACAGGTAGTTCGTCCTAAATAGACTCGGCTACCGAGCCGTCGGGGGCCTCTGCCGGTCTCGGTTATCCATTGGACGACCCGGCGGAACCCTTCGCTGCGGCCCCGGGTTTTGGTGCCGCTGCGGTCATGCTTGCCTTCTTCGCTTGGAGAGCAGCCCAACCTCGTTCGGTGTTCACGGCGCTTGCGTAGTCCGTCGCCGGAGACTACTGCGGGCCGGTGACGAAACGACAAGGCCCGCTGGTGGTCGCAGCGGGCCTTATGGTGGCTTGTGTTGGTTTCTCAGCGCTACACGGCTGGCTGCTGGTTGTTCCCAAAATGCGAGGTGGTCAAACGCTGCCAGGGCTGGTTGTCGCGCGACATAGCGGACATGGGCTCGAGCTGGCGCTTCGGCTCTCGTGCGGGCCTCGCCTGGTGTTGTGAAGACCTGCGTCTGACGAGGCATCGCTCGGTACCGCGCCGCGATGCCCGGGTACTTCATGCGGCAGGGCCAGATCCTGTTGCTCGGCACCCCTCTGTTGGCACGTTGCGAACGGCTGCCGCCGAGCCTGCACCGCTCAGCCGCCCCTCGGCTTCAGGGCTCGGATATAGAGGAACATGGGGAACGTCGAGCCTGCTGCGTTGCTCGCGCTGGCCGCAGCCGGTCTGGGCTCTCGGAGAAGCTCGACGAGCATGCCAACGTTCGCGAGGGCCATGGCGTACTCTTCCAGCGCGTAGGTCCAGCCACAAAAGGTCATCGTGAGCCCGTCCCGTCGCCCGGTGCCTTCAAAGCGGTGCCGCCCGAAGTACGGCCGCGTGAGGGTGAACCGAGCGTCCGGCCCCTCCCCGACGAGCTCGCCGGCATCGGCGAAGGGGTGGGTGACGCACGCGCACAAGCGACCTCCGGGGCCGAGGACGCGGAAAACTTCGCGGATCGTGCCCGGCATGTCGTCGACGTCCATCAACGAGTTATAGGCGACGACCAGGTCAACGCTCCCATCCGCGAAAGGCAGGGCGGCGCCGTCGGCCAAGAGGTAGCAAGCGCCTGGGCCTGCTGCCTTGGCATAGCGGAGCAGCGTGGGCGATGTGTCAACACCCACGACCTGGTGGCCCCGGGCGACCAGGTCCCTCGCTACCCGGCCTTCACCCGAGCCGACCTCAAGGGTCAGCCGACCGGCCGGGGGCACGATCGTCCCGAAGAAGGCGTCTCGATAAACCCAGTACTCGTCTCCCGGTGCACGCGCCCAGCGGGCCCAGTTCTCGGCCTGGTCTTCCCAGGTGCTCACCTTCCCAGCCGCTCGACCACGCACATCCCCCGTCTCCTGCTCGGACCACTTCTTGGGACTATCTTGCCCGCTCCAAATCCGTGGCGACCACGTCAAGAAGGGGGATGACCGACGAGAGCGTCCGTCACCACCTCATCGCAGTTTCCTACTGACCGGGCTGCTTCAAGAACCCGCCAAGCGGGTAGTTGCTGTTCAGCCCAAACGGGTAGTTGCTCTTCAGCCTAAAACAGCCCCGAGGAGGGACACCCACGCCCATGCGCAACGTGATGCGCCCATCTACGGGCGGGAGGGAGCACCGGGCTCCTGTGAACAGCAGGTCCCGTCTCGTCCCGATAGCAGCGGTAGCAAGTTTCGTCGCCCTCAGCATGTTGGTTGCCGCGTGCGCCGGTTCGGGCTCGCCAGGAGCCACTGCGGGGAACACCGCTGCTGCCCAGCAAGGGACCGTCCAGGCCGACGGGCCTGCGCCGAACGTGTCCCTTCAGGCGGCAGTAGGTCAACTGGTCGCGGTCCTCCAGGCCGGGATCCGCGACGGCACCGTCACGCGCGTCGCGGGTGAGCAGCTTCTAGGCGGCGCCCACCAGCTGTTGAAGCCCGTTGGACGTAAGCGCAGCGCTGAGCAGCGCCATGAGTTCGACCTACTCGCCAACATGTTCTGGGTGGACAATGGGTCCGGCCAACTTACGGCGATGTCCACTGTGACCAACGCCGCCACCGCCCTGGCCGAGGTCGCCATTGCCCTAGGGACTAACTTCCCCTATCCCTCGAACGTGGCGAGTGCAATGGCTCCCACCGCGTCCGGTGGGTCGAAGAACACCACGTCCGGTGGGTCGAAGAACGCGAAGGGTTTTTCTCTGCTGCCATTCGCTATCCGGGCCGCGCACCTGGCTATCCGGACCGCGCGCGCGGAGGCTCGGGCGCGCAGGCCGGCCCGGAGCAGTCGGGGCCCGGTGGCGCGGATCGCCATTCCATCAGTTACCGCAGCGACAGCCGCCCCCCATTCGCCGGTCGTGACCACCACCGTGCCCGGGCCGCTGCACTTGGGGCGCGCGGTTACCGCAGCCCGGCACTCTAGAACCGTTGTCACCCGCCCGAGGACCCTAACCACCCCCGCCAAGCCGCGGCAGCGCAAGGTGGCACTACGCCGGGCCAAGAAAGGCCGGACGGAACTAACCAAGTCCCGGAGTGTCAAACCAGCAAGTCAAGGCAGGTCGGTACGCACCACCGTGACAACAGTCGAGACCCGAGCGTCATCGTCGCCCACCATAATGCCCAAGCCCAAGCCCAAGCCCAAGACAGCGAAAACGCCGGTCAAGGTGGCAACTACGACAACGACAGCGACCACGGCCCGACCGACGACCACCAAGAGGCGACGCACGACTCCGTCCGAAACGACCATCACGACCACTACCAACCACCCGGTGCGCCCGAAGGGGCCGCCGCCCCATAAGACAACCGCCCACCCAACCGCGACCGTTGCAACGTTGGCAACAACGACTACCGACCCGCGGACGCCAACCACCCCGCCGACAACCACCCCGCCGACAACCACCCCTCCGACGCCAACCACCCCGCCGACGACAACCACGCGGCCGACGACAACCACGCGGCCGACGACGACCCTCGAGACCACTACGACTGTTCAGGCCACGACGACGACCGCGCCGCGTACGACGACCACGACGGTTCAGCTCACGACGACAACTGCTGCCCAGCCGACGACGACTCAGCGGCCGGACACCACGACGACCAGGGCCCCGGTCACCACGACGACCAAGGCCCCGGTCACGACGACGACTCAGCCGCCGGTCACCACGACGACCGAGGCCTCGGTCACGACCACGACCAACCCCTGCCTCTTTGGGGTCATCTGCCTCTGACTGTCAGGCAAGCGGGACGGCAAAGTCGCAGTCGAGGACCCAATGCCAGTCTGCGGCCTGCCATGACAGAGTCGTCTGGTTGCAACGGGTCTTGGCAACGTTTTGCCGAATAGCCCCACTAGGCCGGGATATCCCCATATGCCGGGACGGTCGGTAAGTTCGGCATTTCGGGCTAGGACTGCGCAGCCAGAGCCAGAGAGGCCCTCAGTATCGGTACGCTGACGAACTGGCACGGGCCCTGTCCGCACAGAACACCGACCAGCGACGCCGTACGCGTCGCAGAAGGGAGAACAATGCGTGCCGTAGTCGTCAATGAATATGGCGGGACTCCGGTGGTGGCCGAGGTAACAACGCCGCAGCCGGGACCGGGCGAGGTACTCATTAAGCTCAAGGCGGCGGGCATGAACCCGATGGACCGCACACTTGCGAGCGGCGACTGGCGCCCCATGCCCGCGACTTTTCCAATGGTGCTCGGCGCCGACGGGGCTGGTGTCGTTGAACGCGTCGGCGAGGGAGCGACTCGGTTTTCTCCCGGCCAGAGCGTCTTCGGGCAACTGCTGATAGCCCCGCTCGGATCGGCGGGGACCTATGCCGAGTATGTGGCGGTCACCGAGGACGCCCCACTGGCCCTGGTGCCGGACGGCCTGGACTCAGTGGTCGCGTCGGCGCTTCCGACCGCCGGGATGGCCGGGCTCTCTCTGGTCGAGCTGCTCGGGCCGCTCACAGGCAAGACCGCGTTGATCGTTGGAGCGGGGGGTGGCGTCGGCACCGTTGCCACTCAGTTTGCTGTGAACGCCGGCGCGCAGGTCATCGCGAACGTGCTCGATGCCGCGGCAGATCGGATGCGCAGTTATGGCGTCGCCGAAACCGTCGATCACACCGCCACGACGCTGGCGGACGCAGTTCGCAAGGCACACCCTGACGGCATCGATGTTCTCGTGGACTTGGTCAGCGAAAGGGAGGGATTCGCCAATCTTTCCTCGCTGGTCCGCTCGGGCGGCACGGCGGTCACGACCCGCTACGTCGCCGATACGGACGCCCTCAAGTCCGCTGGCATCAGTGGGATCAACTTCGCTCTGCAGTCCTCAAGCTGTCTCCTTGACCGCCTCGCTGATGCCGTTGTGACAGGGCGCATCGCGGCTCCACCGATCACTCGGATATCGCTCGACGACGCGCCGGCGGTCTTGAGCGGGGGCAACGACCGGCCGGTCGAAGGGAAGACCGTCATCACCTTGTGAGCCCGCGGAGGGACGCGCGCCCGTCTACCAAGGCCCGCACCTCTTTTGAACTGCGCGAGCAACTAGTGGAAAGACTGGGTGCGGACCTCGATGCCGGGGGCCATGTATTGGGACATTATTTTTGCAGCTTTATTCATTCAGTTCTGCTGCTTCGAGTACCAGTGCCATTAACGCGGCCTCATCGACACTTTCGTCTTCGCGGAAGTCGATCGCACGTACGGTGTTGCTCTCTAGCCGTGCATTGAAAAGCTTCCTTGGGTCATTCAGCTGCGCACCTTTGGGGAAAGTTAACCTGACGGCGCTCTTGAGCACATCGCCTACGCATACTATTTTCCCGTGAGACCATACAGGGGCCCCTTCGGGTTTAGAAGGCTTCTTCCACTTGACTTCCTCGACCGCGGCAGGGTCAGCTCCCACGATGATGGCCCGCAACTGTGACAGCTTCTCGCCACGCCAGTCACCTAGCTTCTTGATTATGTCATCTATTTGCTGAGAGGCAGACTTGTCTTTCGGGACAGAAGACGGAGCAGTCATTTACGTACACTATGGCTCCGCGTAGAGAAGGGGCAACGGCCCGCCGGTGACGGGGGCAGGTGTCCCTGTCAGCACGGGGGCTGGCTCGACTGGGTGCCACGGGCTTGCGAGCCGAGCCGATCCGCAGCAGAGCGGCATGGAGCGCCATACGCAAGGCGCTGGTCTGTGACGTTGGATCCGGGCCTTTGGGCGGGCGGCAGGGTTCGTCAGGGGGCCGCCGTTTCTATGGTTTACCGGCCGGCGAGGGTTGCGGCGATGAGGGCTTGTGCCATCCACACGAGGAGTTCGATGGCCTGGTCGCGGGGTAGCTCGGCCATATCGGTCGTCCACACGATGGCGTCGGCACCGAACAACGGGATAAGCGCGGCGGCAAGACGCTCGCGTGCGGAGGGCGGGACATCGCTGGGAAGGCCCTCGAGCAGGGAGTTGATCCACCGGCCGCGGTTGGTAAGGCCTCGCCGGGGTTCCTGGCCTTCGCGTTCGGGTGCCAGCGAGAGGCGGAGAAACGTGCGCAGCTCGGTCTCGTGGTCGAAGGCCCAAGCTGCTGTCGCTCGCACAAGGTCGGCGGCCCGAGCAGCAAGCTCGCCGGACGATGCGGCCGTGGGTGGGGCCCAGCCACTGTCCTCGAGCGGGTTGTCGGCGAGCGACATCGTCGCGTGGAGCACCACTGCGTCGTTGTTCGGGAAGTACCGGTAAGCCGTCGCCCGTGACACCCCAGCGAGCTCTGCCGCTGCCGGCACGGTGAGCGGGCCACCGGTCCGCAGCAGCTCTCGGGCAGCTTCCCTCAGCAGTCGCATTGTGCGTTCTTTGGGCCCAGTCAGCGACCCACTGCCGCCTGATGATTCCATGGAGTCGCTCCTTGACAAGGCACGTCCTTCGTGGTCATAATACTCGAAGTCTCACTGTGAGACATGGTGTCTCACAGCGCTACCGGCCAACCCGAGGAGGCCACGATGACCACCACAATCGAATCACCCCGATCAATCAGGCCCGCCCCTGGAGTGATCGGGCTCAGCCATATCGGCCTCACGGTCCGCGACATCGTCGCCAGTGAGGCCTGGTACGCCCGGGTCCTGGGGTTCGTCCGCGCTTTCGTCGAACCGCACGGGACGGGCAACGGCTACGCCGTCGTCATGACCCGTCCCGGCACTGGGTTGTTCGTGGGCCTTGACCACCATCCTGATGTCGAGGGGGAAATGTTCAGCGCACTGCGTACTGGGCTCGACCACCTGGCCCTCCAGGTCGATAGCCGGCAAGGCATCGACGAATGGGTCACCTACCTCGACGCGATCGGTGTCGAACACGGTCCACTGTCCGAGATCGTGGAGCCGGTCCCACATGCGTTGGTTGTGTTCCGTGACCCAGACGGGATCCCGATCGAGCTCATGTGGTTGGAGAATGAGATGGAAGGGCAACTGGAGCTGCCCAGGCGGGCCGGGCCCCGCCCGCGCACCAGCGCTCAGTTGCCGCACTGCCAGCTTGACCAGCAACCCGGCGACAGCCGGCACGTGGACGCCATCTTGGCCGAGGCACTGAAATGGCCATCGGTGGAGGGGCAGCAATCCGTGATCTCGGTGGAGGGCGCACGGGCACTGACATTGGACGCCGGCCGCACCAACGGGCCGGCCGAGTCCTTCATGGCCGGGCGGGAGTTTTGCCACGTGCATGCCCAAGGCGACTTCAGCCTGCACGCTACCTTGCCTCTCCCGTTGGCCGCCGCCGCGGAGCGAGCGGGATGGGCCGAACGGCACTTCCTCGTGCAGACCGGCCAAGCGCCCCCGACTGTCCTCATGCTCTACGCACCCCGCGACGAACTCGAGCGTGACATCGTCCTGGGACTGGTCCGGGCGTCCTATGAGTTCGCCCTCGCCGCAGACAGCCAGCGCTAGCTGGTACTCACGAACCTCAGTGGCCACAAACATCCATCTGCACAAAGGAGAGCAATGCCCATCCACGTCGTAGGACCGAATGATGGCGAGCAGTCAGGCGGCGGGCCGATACGGTGCCGCATCATCGAGGACGGCTCACACACCCAGCACCGACTGGGCCTGATCGAGGTGGTCGTGCCGCCGGGCCCGGCCTCCCCGCCCCAGCACGTCCACCGTGAGCATGACGAGATCTTCATCGTGACCCAGGGCAAGCTCAGG
>DATKHZ010000033.1:0-3518 GCA_035509995.1 Acidimicrobiales bacterium
AGACGAAGGCCGGCGAACCCGGAGCCCCGTACACCGCCTCGAGCCTGTAGCCCGCAGCAGCCGGGTCGAGGGGCCCCTCCCATAAGCCGGCCGGGTGGACCTGGCGCATAGGGACGCGCTCCAAGGTGGGGCGGTCCGGGGCGGGCCCCGTGACGACAACGTACATTTCGGTTGCGCCAGGCCGTAGCGCCCGGACGATGCCCTCGTGGCGACCGAGCACGGAGTGCGGGTCGTGGTGACGACCGTGCACCAAAGCCTCGACCTGCTTGGCGTCAAGACTGCCGTCGCTGCGGTCCTCGGGCCCGGTTTGCACGACCACCTCCGACTGTGCCGGTTTACGGCGTCTCTTGGGGCCGGTGCCTTTTGCCTCGGTCGTGGTCATATCGTCGGCTGTTCCCTTCTTAGGTGCCACGTTGGCCTGCGAGCAGTTCTTCCACCGGCTCTGACAGCAAGCGTTGCAGCGCGCTGAGCGGTATCGGCACCCAGTCAGGCCGGTAAGCCGCCTCGTAGGCCAGTTCGTACAAGGCCTTGTCGACCTCGAAGGCCAGCCGGACGGCGTCGCTGTCGTCGCGCGCGAGCGGCAAGAGGTCCTCGATCCCGTCCCGTTCGTAATACCCCTGTACGAACGCGGCGCGGTTGCGGTCCTCCCAGGCGCGGGCGAGCGGGCCGAGCGGGGCCGGGTAGCTGACCGTTGTTTCACCGAGGGTGAACCGGGTCGCGTACTGCAGCGAGCGCAGCATCCCTGCCACGTCTTTCAGCACCGAGGTCGGCTGCTGGCGCTCGTCGAGGGGACGGCTCGGTTCACCCTCGAAGTCCAAGACGAACCAGCCGCTATCTGTGCGCATGACCTGGCCCAAGTGGTAATCGCCATGAACTCGCACCGCCGGGCCGGGGTCGCGCACAGCGCGCAGGCGCGCGAGCATCGGTCCTGCCGGCCCGGCGAGCTCGGGACCGAGCTGGCTGACGCGGCTTTCCAGCGAGGAGACGAAGGCCGGCCAGCCGGCCGCCAGGCCTCCAGGGGTGGCGCCGAAAGCCTGCGCCATGGCGAGGTGCATGTCCGCGCTCATCTGGCCGAGGCGGTTCGCCTCGGCGGCAAAGTCGCCCCCGGACAACGCCGGGTTGGGTTCTGTCCGAGGCTCGGCAGACCCGTAGAAATCTCGCAGGGAAGTAAGGGCGAGAGCCCAGCCGTCGGACCCCCCGGCGAGGTACTGCTGGCCGAAGGCGAGGTCGCGCCCGTTGCGTTGCCAACGCACTAGCGGGAGCGCGATTTGCGAGAACCCGGTACTGGCCAACGCCGATGTGACCTCGACATCTGGGTTGGGGCCCACGGTCAAACGGCGGAAGAACTTGAGGATCAACCGGTCGTCGTAGACAAGCGAGGTGTTGGACTGTTCGGCGGACAGGGGCCGTGACCTCTCTGCCGTCTGGAGCCCGCCGCTGGCCGCCCGCAAGAGCGCCAAAGCCATTTCGGTGTCGATTGTGGCGTCGTAGTAAGCGCTATCGCCGACGTTGCCGATAAGTGCTTCTTCGTGCCCCTTCAGGTGCTCGGCGACCTCCCCGACGGGCCGTTCGGCGATAACGACTTGGTAATCGGCTCCCTGCGCCTCGACGACCGCCCAAAGCAGCCTTCGCGACCGGCTCCCGAGCTCAGCCAGGCAGCCTGACTCGATGGCCCGGACGGATCCGGGGAGGCCTTCCCCACCGGCGTACCAGCGTTGCCGAGCCAGGTACGGGCTTATGAGGTCGAGCAAAGGCGGAGGAAACTCTTCTGGCACAAGCATTTCTTGCTCCATGGTCAACCTCCAGTCGGGCTGAGCGGCCGGTCGGCCAACCCGAACCAGTAAAAGCCGTACGGAGGGAGCGTGATGAAATAGGGAAGGTCCGTAATAGGCGGGAACGGGACACGTCCGAGCAGCTCTACCGGCGTCATACCCTGCCAGCGCTGGAGAGGTAGCTGCGCGGGCTGAGCGAAGCGCGAGAGGTTGGTCACGCAAAGCACAACGTCGCGGCTCGTGCCGGGTGGCTCCGCGATCTCGCCGCCGGCATCGTCCTGGCCCCCAGAGAGGCGCCCTTCGATGGGCGTCCGTACGTACGCAAGCACCGAAGGGTTGTCTGTCGAGACGACCTCCATACTGCCTGTGCCGAAGACCATATGCTGCCGGCGCACCTCCAGCATCCTGCGCATCCAGTGCAACATCGAGCTCGGGTTGCGCATCTGCGCCTCGACGTTGACGGTCTGGTAGCCGTAGACAGGGTCCATGAGAGGGGGCAGGTAAAGCTGTGCGAAATCAGCCCGGGAGAAACCTGCATTGCGGTCGGGCGCCCATTGCATGGGGGTCCGCACACCGTCGCGGTCGCCAAGGTAGATGTTGTCGCCCATGCCGATCTCATCGCCGTAGTACAGAACGGGTGACCCCGGCAGGCTGAAGAGCATTGAGTGGAGCAGCTCCGCAACCCGGCGGTCGTTGTCGACCAGGGGGGCCAGCCGGCGACCGATGCCGATGTTGCGCTTCATCCGGGGGTCTTTCGCGTACTCGGAGTACATGTAGTCACGCTCTTCGTCTGTGACCATTTCGAGGGTCAGCTCGTCGTGGTTCCGAAGGAATATCCCCCAGCTGCCACCCTCGGGCACCTCGGGCGTCCGGGCAAGGATTTCGGTGATGGGATAACGCTGTTCCCTTCGGACTGCCATGAACATCCGGGGCATCAGAGGAAAATGGAAGCACATGTGGCATTCGTCGCTATTTCCGAAGTACTCCACGACGTCCTCCGGCCACTGGTTGGCCTCCGCCAGTAATACCTTCCCAGGGTAAAGAGAATCCATTTCTTTACGCAGTCTTTTCAGGTACTGGTGCGTCTCCGGGAGGTTTTCACAGTCCGTGCCTTCGGCCTCGAAAAGATAAGGCACCGCGTCCAACCGGAAGCCGTCCAGACCGACGTCGAGCCAATAACGGAGCACGTCGATCATCGTGTCAGCCACTTCGGGGTTCTCGTAGTTGAGGTCGGGCTGGTGCGAGAAAAAGCGGTGCCAGTAGTACTGGCCCCGTTGAGGGTCCCATGCCCAATTGGATTTTTCGGCGTCGACGAAAATTATCCGCGCATCCCCATAGCGATGGTCATCGTCGCTCCATACGTACCAGTCAGCCTTGGGGTTGGTACGGTCCTGTCGGGACTCCTGGAACCACATGTGCTGGTCGCTCGTGTGGTTGATGACCAGGTCCGCGATCACCCGGATACCGTGGCGGTGGGCCTCGTCGACGAGCTGGGCGACGTCGGCGACCTGGCCGTACTCCGGCAACACTGTCCAGTAGTCCGAGATGTCGTAGCCACCGTCGCGCAGTGGCGACTGGTAGAAGGGGAGCAGCCAGATGCAGTCCACACCCAGCCAGCTGAGGTAGTCGAGCTTGCTCACGATCCCCGGTATGTCCCCACTGCCATCGTTGTTGCTGTCGAAAAAGCCTCTTACCAGCACCTCGTAAAAAACCGCTCGCTGGTACCAGCGGACGTCTTTGCTCGCT
>DATKHZ010000034.1:0-4168 GCA_035509995.1 Acidimicrobiales bacterium
GACCCGAGACCTGTTCCGCTGGGTCGACCCCACTCTCTGGGAGATCACCCAGCACGACCCGGTGCAAGTGCTCTCCCTAGTAGCGAGAGAGCGTCTCGAGGACCTTTCGAAGGACAACGCTTTCATGTCCTTCCTGGGCGAGATCCACGCTGACCTTCGGCGCTACATGAGCGTCCATCGTTGGTTCCAGAACCGAGGGCGCTCGGCCCTGGTCAAGGTGGCCTACTTTTCCCCCGAGTTCGGGATAGCGGAGGCCCTTCCGCAGTACGCAGGAGGTCTAGGGATCCTCGCTGGGGACCACCTGAAAGCGGCCAGCAGCCTCGGGGTACCCATGGTCGGCGTCGGGCTCCTCTACCGCGAAGGCTATTTCCGCCAGCGCCTCAACGCCGACGGTTGGCAGGAAGAGCGCTACCCGGTCATGGACCCGCACGCGATGGCGCTCACGCTGATAGACGGGACCAGGATCACCGTCGACCTAGCTGGCCAGGCCCTCATCGCCCAGATCTGGGTCGCCTACGTCGGGCGCGTCAAACTGTACATGCTCGACGCGAACGTCGACGAGAACTCGGACGACACCCGCGGAGTGACCGACCGCCTCTACGGCGGCGGGACCGAGAACCGCCTGCGCCAGGAGATGCTCCTCGGGATCGGAGGCGTCCGGGCTTTGGACGCGGTCCAGGAACAGGCCCAGATATTCCATTCGAACGAGGGCCACGCGGGGTTCCTCGGGCTGGAAAGGATCCGCCAGCTCGTCACGGGCCACGGCCTTTCGTTCCGGGAAGCGCTCGAGGTCACCAGGGCCGCCAGTGTTTTCACAACGCACACACCGGTTCCTGCCGGCATCGACCGGTTCCCGGCGGAGCTAATCGAGAAGTACTTCTCCGGTTGGGCGCATGAGTGCGGCGTCGACATCGGCGACCTCATGGACCTCGGCCATGCGCCTGGAGAGCCAGCAAGCGCCCCTTTCAACATGGCCGTGATGGGCTTGCGGCTGGCGAACATGTCCAACGGCGTGGCCAAGCTGCACGGCCACACGAGCAGGCTCATGTTCCAGCAACTTTTCCCTTCCGTACCGGTGGAAGAGGTACCCATCGGCTCCATCACCAACGGCGTCCACGGTCGCACGTGGGTTTCTTCGGCGATGAACGACCTTTTCACGAAGTACATCAACCCCTCCTGGGAAGATGCCGGGGCCGCCGACTGGGCCCGCATCGCCGAGGCCCGCGACGACGAACTTTGGCGGGCGCGCGAGCAGAGCAAAGAGGCGCTCGTCGGGTTCGTCCGCTCGCACCTGAAGGCGTCCTTGGCCGACAAAGGCGTCTCCCCCATGGACGCCGCCTGGGCCGACGAGGCCCTCGACCCGACTGTCCTGACGCTCGGCTTCGCGCGCCGGTTCGCTTCGTACAAGCGCGCCACCCTGCTGCTCTCTCAGCCCGAGCGCCTGAAGGCGCTCCTACTCGACTCCAAGCGGCCCACCCAGTTCATCTTCGCCGGCAAGGCTCACCCGGCCGACGACCTCGGCAAGGAAATGATCCGCCAACTGGTCCAGTTCGCACGCGACCCGGCGGTCCGCCACCGGATCGCGTTCATCGAGGACTACGACATCGCAGTTGCGCGGACGCTGCTCCAAGGTTGCGACGTCTGGCTCAACAACCCGCGTAGGCCCATGGAAGCGAGCGGCACCAGCGGCGAGAAGGCGGCACTCAACGGGGTGCTCAACTGTTCGGTGCTCGATGGCTGGTGGGACGAGATGTTCGACGGCAAGAACGGTTGGCAGATCGCATCGGCAGAGTCCTACGGCGACCTGCAACGCCGCGACGAGCTGGAAGCCAATAGCCTGTTCGAGATCCTCGAGCGCCAGGTCGTGCCCTTGTACTACGACCGCGGTGGCGACCGGTTCCCGCGCCAGTGGGTCGCCCGGATCAAGGACTCCCTCAGTTCGCTCGGCCCCCGGGTGCAGGCCTCCCGAATGGTGCGGGACTACACGCGGCAGATGTACGAGCCGATGGCCAAGCATGCCGAGATCCTGAATGCCCGTGCCTACGCCAAAGCCAAGGCTCTGGCCGTGTGGAAACGGCGCGTCCGCGACGCTTGGGGAAAGGTTTCGGTCGTGTCCGTCGACGTCGATTCGTCGGAGCTCGTGACCGACCTCGGGGTCACTAGGGGGGCCACGGCCGATGTGTCCCTCGGGGACCTCGAACCCACCGAGGTTGCGGTCGAGCTGCTCCATGGGCCGGTGAGCGCCGGGGACGAGCTGGCCAACTGGCAAACGGTCAGGATGGAGCTGAAAGGCCCCGGGCCAACAGCGGGCATCACCCGTTGGGAAGGGAGCTTCGTCTGTGACGTCGCCGGGCGCCACGGCTTCACGGTCCGGGTCGTCCCCTCGCACGAGGACCTTCAGTTCCCCCTTGAAATGGGTCTCGTCGCCTGGGCCAGGCCCGCCTAGTCGGCGGCGAACCCTGCACCTGAGATGACGAATCGCCTAGCGGAACGAATTCGTCACTCAGATGCAGGGTTCGCCCCCTAATCCGAGCCCCCGACTCAGTAGCCGCTTATAGGAGCGATTGCACCTCGTTTACGTCCCCGCACGCCAGGCCCAAAGCCTCGTGGTGACGACGGACGGCATCCTCGTCCGGGGCGTCGAGCAGGCAGTACACCTTTCCCTCGGGGTTGTGGAACAATTCGACCTGACGGACACCGAACTCGTCGACCTTGTGTTCCTGAGCCTCTTTCTTGATCTGCCGGACGGCCTCATCAGGCAACTTGAGGTCGTCGTGATAGTCCATGAACGTCGGCATCGCATGTCTCCTTTATGGCCGCGACCTACGGCTCGTTTGGAACGCTATTGCGTGGCAGGCACATCGGCACTGGTGATCCCGCGGGGCGCAGTGCCCCCCGCCCCGAGGTGGGCAACCCCTGGGCTCCCTCATGATGCTCAAGCCCTGGCGCGCCGCCCGTCCCCGCCGGCGGCAGTAGCGAGCTCCAACTCGGTGAGGCTAATTCCTTTCATAAAGCGCTCGGATTCGAGACCCGATTTCCAGCGAGCCATGCGGTGGCGGTCGCTGCTGCTCAAGTAGAGGAGCCGGACGTCCTGGACGTGAAGCGCACCGATGAAGACGCGCGCGTCGAGGACGGCCTCCTGAAAGTGGCTTACTTGCGAGTAGAACGCGTTATAGGCGCCGACGGGGCTGGCTCCGTGAGTGTTGAGCGCCTTTATCATCGACGAGTACTTAAGCGCCGAGGGCCCCGTGATCACGAGGACGTGCGGAAGGACATCGTCCGTGAACATTGTGGAGGTATCCAGCCTCGCACCGTGCTCCACATGCGCACCTGTGCCGCCGAGGAGGGCCCTGAGAGCCTCGTTTTGGAACTCGAGGTTATGTTCCTCTATGAGCTCCCTCGTGGTGTAGCCGCGAAGGATGAAACGGTCAACCTGGGCTGGGTCGATGTACCGCTGCGGCAGCTTGGTGCCGTCCAGCTTCGCCTGCACCTCCACGGCTGCCTGGCCCACCCACCGGCACCCTTTGGCTAAATCAGTCGTGTCTGTGTGTGACAGCACGGTCCATCGCCGGATCCCCCGTGCAGTCAGGCCGCGCACCGTCTCGCTCACCGATGCGACGTTGGCCCCTCCCGTGCTCACGATGACCCGCCGGCCGTTGTTGTAAAGCCGGTCGAGGGTGGGCCTGAGCCTCCTGTCGGAGCACACGATGATCCCGTCGTGCACGCGGGTCGAGAGAATGTTCCTGTCCATCGTCACCCGTCCCTGAGATCGTAGCTGCTCGGCGTGCCAGCTCCCCAGCGTGGTGGGGCAGGCCGTGTGGTCATGGCCATTGGGTCGTCGTACCGTATTCTTGTGAAGCCACTCAGCGCATTTGGCGTACCTCTCCGGCGTGTGCCGGGCAATCTCGCCGGGGTGGCAGGGCTCGGCAGCGAGGCTCAGCGGCGAAGCTTGGCAGCGAGGCTCGGCAGCGGAGACCGGTGAGAGCGGTACTCTCCACGAAAAAACGTGTTGTGGCTTGGGTTTCTCGGCGTGGTCTGGCACTTCTCGGTGTCAACGAGTGGACGATTGTGCACTCCTGGGCGCCCAGAAATGTCGAACCACGCCACGAAACGGCGACCACGCCGAGATAGCCCAACCACACCCGGTTAGCCGAGGACGCCGACGGGG
>DATKHZ010000035.1:0-2878 GCA_035509995.1 Acidimicrobiales bacterium
CGACTTTGGTGGCTGGTAATGCGAACTGGACCACGAGTGTCAACGGTTCGACTCCCGCATGGCTTTCGGTGCGCGGCCGTTCGATGGCGGAGGGCTCCTTTTTCACCAAGCAGGAGATGAACGGCGACGACAACGTGGTCGTCCTCGGCCAAACGACCGCCCAAGAGCTGGGCCTATTTTCCCCCGTTGGCGAGACGGTGGACATTGGCAACATCCCCTTTACGATCATCGGGGTCCTCAATAGCGCGGGGAGCTCGTCGTCGACGAACGAGGACGACCTCGCAGTAATCCCGATAACTACGGCCCAAAGTGAGTTCCTCGGTACTTCCTCCGTGTCGACCATTTACCTGGAGGCAGCCTCGCAATCGACAATGGGTGCGGCCGACAACGAGGCGACCGACGAACTACTGGCGCTGCACGGCATTACCGACCCCGCCGCCGCCGACTTCACGATCACAAGCCAGACCACGATCGAGGCCACCTTCACCTCGGTCGACAAGACCCTTACGATACTGCTCGGGGGGATCGCGGCGATCTCGCTCCTTGTGGGCGGCATCGGGGTGATGAACATAATGCTCGTTGCAGTCACAGAGCGGATAAAAGAGATCGGCCTCCGAAAAGCGCTGGGCGCGACGCCCGCAATGATCCGGCGCCAGTTCCTTGTGGAGGCCTCTGCTCTAGGCCTGGCGGGCGGCGTGGCCGGCGCCGGTTTGGGGCTCGTCGGTGCTCTTGTGATCCCGGACTTCGTAAGCAACAAGATCGCTATTTCCTGGCCGGCAACCGCCGGGGCCATTGTTGTAGCTATGGGTATCGGCGTTATCTTCGGCGTTTACCCGGCCACTCGCGCAGCGCGCCTTACGCCAATCGAGGCGCTGCGCAGCGATTAATTTCTCAGCTCATGGATATAGGAGGAACAACTCGGTGACAAATTTCGAAATGCCTTCCGGCAGGACGCGGCGCGTTGCGTCTGCCGCTGGCTTGTTGGCAGTCATGTCTTTGGTGGCGGCGGCCTGCGGGGGGACAGGCCCAAGTGCTGCCAAAGCGCCGGCTACCACAACGGCGCCCGCTACGACGACCACAACCCCCGCTGCTGCTATCAACGTGGGTGGCGCCGGCTCGGCGGGAGCGTCGTCAACGTTCGGGCCCGCAGCTTCGGGCAAAATCGCCAGCATTGCCGCCAACACCCTTGAGGTGCAGAACACCCAGACGGGCCAGACGACTGTTGACCTGACGGTTTCGACCACTATCACCGCCACCCTGACGGCCAGCCTGAGCGATGTGAAAACCGGCGAGTGCATAACAGCCACCGGCTCGAAAGGCTCGGCCGGAGCCGTGAAAGCCACCAGCGTGACGATTTTCTCGTCTACGAGCGGCGCCTGCAACCCTGGCTTTGGTGGCGGTGGCGCCGGGTTCGGCGGTCGGGGCGGCTTTGGTGGTCGCACCCGGGGCACCTTCCCTGGAGCCGGCACCCGGCCGCGCACGGCACTTACACGACCGGCCGGGACCGTTGCTTTCGCAGTCGGCAAGGTGACTGCGGTCTCGGGATCGACCATTACGGTGCAGGGGACGTCGTTCGCTTTCCCCGGTCGCAGTACGTCCACAACGGGCGGGGCGCTCAGCACCACGACGACCGTCAGCCCGGGGCCTGAGGTAGTGACGGTGAGCTCGGCGACCAAGTACCTGAGGTCCGGAAAAGCCACCGCCAGCCAACTGACTGTGGGCGAGTGCGCTACCGCAATTGGCTCTACGAACAGCATCGGAGTCGTGACCGCCAGGGCCCTTACGGTTACCCAGCCCACGTCCACGGGCTGCACGGCGGGTTTCGGTGGCTTCGGCGGCGGTGGTTTTGGCGGTGGCGGTTTCGGTAGGGGCGGCGGTGGTGGCGGTGCTGGTGCCGGTGCCGGTGGTGCCGGTGGTGCCGTTGGGGGTGCAGCATGAACGGGCCGGCGCGGGGCTCCGCCCGCTGGGTACCAGCGCTCACTTTCCTTGTTGCCCTGCCTCTGGCAGGTCTCGGTGTGACAGCTGCCTCCCTTCCTTTCGCCGAGGTTGCTTCGGCTAACCCCGGCTGTACCGGCACGCTTGCCGGGCTCCAGGTAACCGCCGGGTCCCCACAGCTGGCCAAGGTCGGCACGGCTTTTGCCAATCCCCTGGAGGCCACGGTCGTTGACACCGGGGGATGCCCGTTAGCGAACGAGGACGTCGTGTTTACGGCGCCTGGCACCGGGCCAAGCGCCGCCTTCCAGGGCGGGCTGACCGCCGACACAGTTACCACCAACGCGCAGGGCATAGCGACCGCCCCTGCGCTTACCGCCAACGACATCAGCGGCTCCTACACCGTCACGGCACAGATCCAGAACACCCTGTACGAAATCAGCTACGACCTGACCAACACCACGACCGGGGTTGCGAGCACGGTTACGCTGGTCTCCGGTAACAACCAGTCAGCAGACGTGGGCGCCCAGTTCAACGCTCCTCTCGAAGTTGCCGTGACAGACGCCTACGGTGCCGCCGTCCCGGGGACCACCGTTACCTTCACCGTGGTCACGACCAGCGGGGCTGGTGCGACCTTCGTCGGTGGGGGCGCCACTGCCGGCGTCCAAACCGGCACGGGTGGGACTGCCACGAGCCCGATGCTCGTTGCCGGCTCAACCGTCGGGACGTTCACGGTGACAGCCACCGTAAACGGGGTGAGCGCGCCGGTCACGTTCTCGCTGACAAACCTTGCTTCGGCACCCACCACCCTTACCGTCGGGACGGGTTCTTCCCAGAACACCGAGCTGGGCACCGCATTCGCGATACCCCTCGCGGTGACGGTGACCGACACCAACGGCAATGACGTCGTCGGCGCAAGCGTCACCTTCAGGGCTCCAAGTCGTGG
>DATKHZ010000036.1:0-4230 GCA_035509995.1 Acidimicrobiales bacterium
TGCCATTTACATGCCGTCCTTTAGAGATGAGGAATTATCAACTTGAGACGAGGTAACTGCAACCAGGCGCGGGACCGAGCGTTGCAGCTGCGAGGCACTGGCAAGCGGTACCAACCGGACCGGTGGCGTACCGGCCGGAGGCTGTGAAGCCTGGCCTTCGGAGCCTGGCGCTGCCGCAGCACCGCCGGCCCGCTCCTCCTGGATGAGATGGTCCAGCCATGAAACGTCGCGTGACAAGGAGTCCTGCTGACGCTCGCACAGGATCCGCATGTAGCGGTCGTCCCTCCTGGCGCGGGCGCGAGCTGCCACTTGGGCCAACCGTTCTCCGAGCACGGCCCGCCGTTGCTCCAGTAGCCCGAGGCGGCCCTCGGGGGGGAGGTAGCGGGCGAAGGCCAGGCGCAGGTTGAACGAACGTTCGTCCTCCCCGCCACCCTGGCTGTCTGCCAGCAGCTCTTCGAACGCCGCAGCCCCAAGAGGCGTGATCCCGTAGACCTTCCGCCGTCGGCTCTCCCGCCGTTCGAAGCCCTCCGGGCCGGCACTCGGAGCTGCTTGGCCGTTCGGGTACGCCACCACGCGAACGGCACCGGCCGCCTCCAACCTCGCCAGCGCCGGGTACAACGAGCCGAAGGACACGGCGCTCGACAGGCCGAAAACATCCGACAGCCTCTTCTTGAGCTCGTAGCCGTGCATGTCCTGCTCCTTCAGCAAACCGAGCACAGCCATCTCGAGCACCGCGACATAGTAGCGTACGATGTATCGAAACGCTACATCGAACCGCTATGATCGCTCCGGACTGAGGTCAACGCTTCTCCGGCCAAGTAATCTGGGGCCCGTGGTTGCTGTATGGCAATGAGGTTCCTGCCCAACACGGCGCTGAGCGCCACCTCACCGTTACGGGTGCTCGGCAATATTGATTACCGCCTGGCCCGCAACGTGGTGGTGAGCGAGTACCGCAAAGGGCGTTTGTCGCGCCTCGACATCTGTGACGCTCACCCCGAGCTTCTCCGGGCTGCGCTCGAGGCCGAGGACTCCCAGGAGGACTGTCCCATCTGCGAAGACGTCAAGTTGCGGCTGGTCTCATACGTCTTCGGCACCAGGTTGCCCGCTTCGGGGCGCTGTGTGGTGTCGAAGAGAGAACTGACCAAGTTGGCGCGCCCGGGCAAGGACCTCGCGTGTTACGTCGTCGAGGTTTGCCCCCGTTGCTCGTGGAACCATCTCTCGCAGGCCTTCTCCTTGACCACGAAGAGCAAGCCCAGCTGAAACGCTGAGGAGCTTGCTCAGCCGGCTCGCCCAGCCGGCCGCTAGCATTGGCGGAGTGGCCGGTAGCCCCAAGGCACTGGACCATGGAGGAGATGACGATGAGCTCTTCGGACAAGTTGCCGAAGTTGGGCGTGCCGGCGGTCCGTGACCG
The DNA here is from genome assembly GCA_035509995.1 of Acidimicrobiales bacterium. Taxonomy (GTDB): domain Bacteria; phylum Actinomycetota; class Acidimicrobiia; order Acidimicrobiales; family Palsa-688; genus Fen-671. The sequence goes on from DATKHZ010000036.1 coordinate 1,412, forward strand.
CAAAGGCGGCGCCGAGCCGCTTGTAATGGTGACCGCCTACGACGCTCCAAGCGCCCGGGCCGCCGCGGCGGCGGGAGTGGACGTAATCCTCGTAGGCGACTCTTTGGGAATGGTCGTGCTGGGCTATCACGACACGCTCCAGGTCACCATGGAGGACATGGTCAGCCACGTGGCTGCGGTGGCTCGAGCACAACCACCGCAGCTCGTCGTAGCCGACATGCCGTGGACCAGCTATCACCTGGGCCGTTCCAAAGCTGTAGCCAACGCCGCCCGCTTGGTCCGCGCTGGTGCTGGTGCGGTGAAGTTGGAGGGAGGCGTCAAACGCCTCGACGTGCTGAACGCAATCCTCGACGCCGAGATCCCTGTCGTCGGGCACTTGGGCCTCACCCCCCAGTCCGTCCACGCCATGGGCGGCTACCGGGTCCAGGGACGCCGATCGGGGGATGCCAAACTGCTCGTTGAAGACGCGATCGCCATATCCGAAGCGGGGTGCTTCGCGATTGTGCTTGAGGGGATCCCCGATGAAGTGGCCGCCGAGATCACCCGGGCAGTCCAGGTGCCGACCTTCGGGATCGGAGCAGGGCCCTCATGCGACGGCCAGGTGCTCGTCTTCCACGACATTGTCGGCATGGGAGGCCCGCGGGTGCCCCGTTTTGCCCGCCAGTACGCTGACCTCGAGGCTTTGGCGGGCGAAGCTATCGCAAGTTGGGCCCGCGACGTCCGGGGAAGACGCTTCCCGTCAGCCAGCGAGACCTACACGTTGTAACGGTTGCACGCCTGTCCCAGGTAGACCGCACCTCGAGGGCCCGTTTTGGCCAGCCGGGCGTAAGCGTGGCGTAACGGTCACCGGCACGTGGGAACGTGGGTGCCGATGGGACCGCAGGAGTCAGCTACCATGGCTCTCAATCAAGTAAGCCCTGCTCCGGATTGCCCGGAGCCCAGGTGGCGGGCACGACCCGTGCTCCTGGCCCATAGGGAAAGGTAGGTGACCGCTAGTGCGGCCCTATGAAGTCATGGTCATCTTCGACGCCGGCCTGGAAGAGGACGCCGTCCGGGCATTGGTCGACCGCTTCACTCGCCAGCTGACGGCTGCGGGGGCCAAGTCGGTCACTACAGACAACTGGGGCAAGCGTCGCTTGGCGTACCCGGTCCGCCACCGTAACGAGGGTTACTATGTGGTGTTCCAGGCCAAAGCCGAGCCGGCGGCCTTATCGGAGCTCGACCGCTCCCTCACCCTCACCGACGAGGTCATCCGCCACAAAATGATGAGGCTCCCCGAGCGTGCCCCCGGCCGCTCGCGCCCGGCGACCTCCCATGAACCCGCCGCAGTGAGCACGAACACGAACGGAGCATGAAATGGCACAAGATAATACAGTCAGCATCGTCGGGAACCTCACCAGGGAGCCTGAACTGCGCTTCACTCCTACCGGCCAGGCGACAGCCACTTTCGGCATAGCTGTCAACCGGACCTGGACTGACCGCCAAAGCCAGGAACGGCGCGAATCTACGTCGTTCTTCGACGTTGTTTGTTGGGGCACGCTCGCCGAGAACGCTGCCACCTCCTTGTCGCGCGGTACCCGCGTGATCGTGACAGGCCGGCTCGACCAGCGGTCTTGGGAGACGCAGGAAGGCGACAAGCGGTCGAAGGTGGAGATCACGGCCGACGAGATAGCCCCCAGCCTTCGTTGGGCGACGGTGCATGTGACGAGGAACGAAAGGCGGAGCCCGGAGAGCTCCAATGGGGATTCGCATGCGGCCCATGAGCCGGCCTCGCAGCGGCCTGCTGGGGATGCCGGCGCGGCAGCGAGCTACACCGCTGGCCACGAGGATGAGGAGCCGTTCTAAAAGCGATGGCACGTTCCAACGATCGAGACCGCAACCCAAAACGAGCTCCCAAGGAAGCTCGTCCCCGCGGCAAGAAGAAGGTCTGCGTCTTCTGCAAGGAGCGCACGGAGTGGGTCGACTACAAGGACGTCAACCTGCTCCGGCGGTTCATGAGCGAGCGCGGGAAGATCCGCTCTCGTCGGGTCACGGGCAATTGCACGCAGCACCAGCGTGACGTTCAGGTTGCCATCAAGACGGCCCGAGAAGTGGCTCTCCTGCCCTATGTGCAACGGACCGCCAGCGAACGCGGCCCAGGCAGGCCGCGGCCAGCGCCTGGACGCGAGGACGCGGTCGAGCTCGAAGACGCCATAGGTGCCGAAGAGGCGATGGCCTACGACATCGACGCCGACCTCGGCCCTGAATTGGCAGAAGCGGAGGCGTGATGAAAGTCGTCCTCCGGTCGGACGTTCCGAACCTCGGCAAGAGGGGCGACATTTGCGACGTAGCCGATGGCTACGCTCGCAACTTCCTGCTCCCCAAGGGCCGGGCCATCGCCGCCAGCTCCGGGATCGCGCAACAGGCTGCGACCATGCGCCGCGCGAGAGAGACCAAGGACGCCCATGACCGCCAGCTCGCTGAGGGAGTTGCCCGCAGCCTGGTCCAGCACGTGATACGCCTCCCGATGCGGGCCGGCCCCGAAGGCAAATTGTTCGGGTCGGTAACTACAACCAATATTGCCGAAGCGATCGCTGAACAGGCCGGAGTCGAGATCGACCGCCACAGGCTTCAGCTAGACGAGCCGATCAAGACACTCGGCACCCATCAAGTGCCACTCCGGCTCCACTCCGAGGTGGAGTTCCCCGTCACCGTCGAGGTAGTCCGCGCTTAGCAACGACTCGCGGGTGGTCAAGACGTTGTAGATCTGATCACTCGTCCGCCCGCGAAGTCCAGGACGTGGACCGCTATTCCCTCACGCCGAAAAGAACGATGAGGGA
>DATKHZ010000037.1:0-6484 GCA_035509995.1 Acidimicrobiales bacterium
AGAGCTGGCAGGAACATGGGCGGACGCGGAGTTCTTCTTTCCGGCAGCGGCAAATGGGCCGGTTGTTACGACCGGCGCCGGCGATGCGGCCACAGCTGGGTTGCTTTACGGCATCCTCACACAAAGCCCCACGCAAGAGGCGGGCTCGATCGCGGCGTGGGCAGCGGCATCGAAGGTGGCAGGCCTTAGGCGGTTGCCGCGTTATACAGTCGCGGGACCGATCAACTGAACGTGGTCAGAGTCCATCGTTGTCTCATTGACGTGTTAGGCTTCCCGCGCCCTCCCGGAAAGTGAGCCTCCCCGATGCACATCCAGCCCACCCCCGCAGAGCTCGAGGCGCTCACACCCCTTAACCCGTTCGGGCGCTTCCCTGACGGTCGTCCCCGGGTCCCAGACGAGGTGCTCGACCGTCTCAGTCACGCGACCACCGAGCAAGCCTGGAGTGTGTTGCGCCTCCAGGGCTACCCCTTCCAGTTCGAGGGAGGCTGGTGCCAGACGCACCCTGGCCGGGTGACCGTGGGCCGCGCGGTCACTGCGCAGTTCTTGCCCTTCCGGGCAGATTTCCACGCCGTCGTACAGCAAGCGGGCGAGGCGGAGGGGCGTTCGCCTCGCGGCGGTCAGAACTCGTGGGTGATCGAGAGCCTCGGCCAACGCGATGTGATGGTGGTCGACATCTTCGGCAAGGTAAAGGACGGGACGGTCATCGGTGACAACCTCGGCACGGCGGTGAAGGTGCGGACCGGGGCGGGGGCGGTCATAGACGGAGGGATCCGCGATTACCAAGGCCTGGTCGAGCTGGATGATGTCAACTTCTACTTCCGGGGTACGGACCCCACCGCCATCGCTGACGTCACCCTGGCCGGCATCAACATCCCCGTCCGTATCGGTCTGGCCACCGTGCTCCCCGGAGATGTGGTCCTGGGCACGCCGACGGGTGTCATCGCCATCCCCCCGCACCTGGCTGCCGAGGTGGCCGACAAGGCCGAAGACACGATCGTGCGGGACCGGTTCGGCAAGCTGCGACTGGCGGAGAGGAAATACACCAGTAGCGACATCGACGTGCCCGTCTGGGCCGCGGAGATCGAGGCGGATTTTGTGGCGTGGCGCCAGGGAACGAAATAAGGACCGCCGCCCGGGCTTAACGGCGCGTTCGGCAACGGCGAGCGTCGAGACCGATCGGATGAGCTTCTCGATCTCGCGGGTACCTACGACGCGCGGTACACGACGTCGCGGAGGCCCCTGATGTAGCCGATCGCATACAAGCGTCCGAAGGTCGAGTACCCGGGCGATTCGTTGCTGTCACCATCGACAGTGGGAACGTGGTCCGGTCGCATGAGCCCTTCGAAGCCCACTTCCTTGTAGGCCTCCAGGCAGGCGACGAAGTCCGTCTTGCCCTGGTCGTGCCACGTCTCGACGAAGTTGTCGGCAGTGCCGAGCACGTCCCTGAAGTGGACGAAGAAGATCTTGTTCTGGCGGCCGAACTCGCGGATGACCGAAGGCAGGTCGTCGGTCATCAGGGTGAAGTTTCCCTGGCAGAGGGTGATCCCGTTGACGGGGCTCGGCACGATGTCGAGGAGGCGCCGGTAATTGTCGACGCTGCGCATGATCCTCCCCACTCCGCGGATCGGCGAAACGGGCGGGTCGTCGGGATGCATGGCCAGCCGGACTCCGGCAATCTCGGCGACGGGTATGACCCTGGCCAGGAAATATTCGAGGTTGCGCCAGAGCGAGTCCTCGTCGATCGGCCCGAGGTCGGTTGGTGGCGCATCGGCGAGCTTGGAGGCGTCGAAGGCACTGACCAGCGAGCCGCCCCGACCGCGTACGTTGGTCGACGTACGCAGCCAGTTGAAGTCCGTCATCCACTCGTAGCACCAGGTCGGGATGCCGAGCTTGCCCATGTTCTCGAGGAGGGTGCAGACCGTGGCGATCTCCTCGTCGCGTCCAGGGAGGCCGCGCTTAGTTAGGTTGAGCGGGGGTCGGGCCTCGATCACGGCCAAGTCGAAGCCGGATGCTTCGTAGCCCTCCTTCAACCGGAGCAGCGGGGCAAAGTCCCATGGTTGCTCGGTATCGGTCAGCAGGCCACCGGCGGGCAGGCCACCCACGACGTAGTCGACTCCAGCCTGGCGGCAAAGCCTCGACAGGTGGGACGGCTCTGGCGTCGGGATCAGCTCAGCGATCTTGATCATCGGTCCTCCAATTGGATTGGTACATGAGCATCCCAGCTCACCTCAGGGTCGCTCGTCACGCCGATCAAGGCCGTAGGTGGACTACGCCACCGTCCACGGCGAGCGATGTGGCCGTGATGTACCGGGCTTGATCGCTCAGCAGGAAAAGCACGGGGCCGGCGATGTCCTCTGGCGTCCCGATCCGCCCGAGCGGGATGCGAGCCATACCGGCCGGGCCCGACTGAGCCTTGGGGTTCATTGCGGTGTCGACGGCGCCGGGCGCCACCGCGTTGACCCTGACTCCGGCCGAGGCTACTTCGAGTGCCAGCGTGCTGACCAGCACCTCGACCGCCGATTTGCACGCCGAGTACAGGGCCTGGCTCAGCAACGGACGCTGCGCGTTGATCGAGGTGATCACGACGATCGACCCACCGGTGCCTTGGGCGACCAGGGATCTCGCCATACTTGTCATGCACAAGAAGCTGCCGGTGAGGTTGGTCCCGACGACCCGGTGATAATCGGGCATCGTCATGTCGAGGAGCGACCCCCGGTATGTGATACCGGCGCAGTGCACGAGCCCTCCGAGCGGTTCGCCGTCAGCGGTAATCGAGGCCAAGACGGCCTCGATCGCCTTCGGCTCGGCCACGTCAAGCGACGCAGTAACGAGCGACCAACCTTGCTGTCGACCCTCGAGCTCGAGGTCCCCAAGGCCCTGCTCGTCGATGTCCGTGGCCACGACCCGGCGCCCGGCGGCAGCCGCCGCTCTGGCGACACCTCGGCCGATACCGCTCGCGGCGCCGGTTATCAGGACCGACCCACCGGTAATTGTCCCTCTCACGGTCAGATGGAGCCTGACGCGCCGGCAACAGATCCGTCACCGGTCGGCGGGTGGGGCCCGGCATCGAGATCCGGGGGGGCCACGCCGGTCAGCTCGGCTCCCGATGCCATCATGATCCGCAGCTTGCGCTGGTACTCGTCCACGTAAACGGCCCCGATAATGAGAAATCCAATGATGACCAGCTGCCAGAACGAGCTTTTGTTCATGAGGACGAACCCGTTTTGCAGGAGCGTATAGATCAGGGCGCCGATGACGGTTCCCCAAACCTTACCCTCACCTCCGGTAATCGGCGTGCCACCGATGACGACGGCGGCGATAGCAACGAGCAGGACATTGGAGCCAGCAGCGCTCGAGGCGGCGGCGAACTGGGACGCATTGAGCATCCCCGCCAAGCCAGCCAACATGCCGGCCAAGCCGTACAGCATCATGCTGTGGACGTTGAGGTTGACACCAGCTCGGCGCACCGACTCGCGGTTGGCGCCGACGGCGAAGGTATAGCGACCGAACCTGGTGTTCTTGGCTACAAAGGCGAGGGTCGCGGCGAACCCCAGGGCAATCAGAGCAATGTACGGGACATGAAAAACTGTCCCATTGCCGAGCGTGAACGACGCCGGTGGGAGGTTGGTGATCGGGACCCCATTGGAGATCAGGTCGGCGCCCCCGAGGAAAACGCCGTACGTCCCGAGGGTCACGATGAGTGGGTTGAGCTTCAAGTAGGAGATGGCAGCGCCGTTGAAGACTCCACCTACCAGCCCGAGCCCGGCCCCGACGACTACCCCCCCGATGGTTACCAATAGCCCAGAGCCGTGGCCCGAGTAGTTACCCGACATGTACGAGGCAGCGGCCACACCACCCAGGCTCAACATCGAGCCGACAGAGAGATCGATCCCGGCGCCGATCAGGACGAAGGTCTCACCCAGGGCGACGAGCAGGTATGCTGCCACCGCGTTGAGGATGTTGGTGAACGTGACAATGGTGGCGAAGCCCTGGGCGAAGATTGCGAAATAGGTGACCAGGATCAGCAGGACGGCAAGGTTGCTGAACCGAAGGACCAAGAGGAGCGCTTTGTTGGGTGGCGGGAACTCGACCTCCAATGTCGTCGGCGGCTGCTTGGCTGGTCCGAGCAGTTGGTTGACGGCGGGGATGTCGCGTAGCTTCACGTCCTCGTCCCAACCATATACGCCAATAACTCCTCTTCATTAGTCTCCCCCGCATTCACTTCCCAGACGATCCGTCCTGCCCTCATAACGATGATGTGATCGGCCATGCCGACGATGGCCGGAATGTCGTGGGTCACCACGATGACAAGGCGGCCCGTATCGACAAGTCGGCGGATAATGCTGTTGACCGCGGCGGTCTCGCGGGGCCCAAGCGCGGCCGTCGGTTCGTCGAGGAGTACCACCGGGGCATCAAAGCGGACCGCCCGGGCCAGCGCTACAGCTTGGCGTTGGCCGCCGGACAAGCTGCGCACTGGAACCCTGACATCGGGGATGCTAATGTTCACCTGCCTCAGGGTGTCCCGTGCCTCTTTGGCCATCGCCTTGTGGCGAAGAAGCTTCAAGACGCCGACGTTCCTCGTTTGCTCACGGCCGAGGAAGATGTTGGCGGTGATGTCGAGGGTGTCGGCCAAGGCCAAGTCCTGGTACAGCGACTCGATCCCAGCCTCACGAGCCTCAATCGGCGAGGTCAACCTCAGCTCTTTGCCGTCCAATGTGAGCACGCCGGACGACGGGGTCGTGACCCCGGAGACGATCTTCATGATCGTCGACTTGCCGGCACCGTTGTCCCCGACGATCCCGGTTAGACCGGTCCGGAACGAGGTCGATATACCCTGGAGGGCACGAACGCCGCCGTAAGCCTTGGAGATGGCCTCCAGGCGGAGCTCGTGCACCCTCAGGTTCGACGCATCCGGCTCGTCAAGCCGTTGTGCGTTGGGTTCTTCCATCTGGCTGAGCGTCTCGGACGAGAGCTCTACGGCTCATTGGCGGGGTAGATCACCGTCTGGATGTAAGGCGTATTGAGGTTTTGTGGGGTCACCATGATAGGTCCGAGGATCAGGGATCGCACGACGTGGCTGGTCTTCCCCTCGAGGGCAAGCACGATGTTCTGGACGCCGGTCACGCCCATCTCGTAAGGCTGCTGGGCAATCAGAGCCTGGATGACACCTTGTTTCATGAGCGCGACCTCTTGCGGTTCCGCGTCTATGGCGACAACCTTGACCTTGCCTGCCTTTCCAGCCGCTTTGACCGCGGTGCCCACGCCCTGGCCGGTGAAGCTGTCCACGCCGTAGATCCCTTCAAGGCTCGGGTTCGCCTGCATCTCGTCTGTCGCGATTTGGTCAGCCTTGGAGACGTCGTCCATGTCGTACTGCTCGGCTAATACTCTCATTTTGGGGTAGCTGGCCTTTATCTTGTTGAGGAAGCCACTGCCCCGCTCCACGTCGCCTATACCTCCCGCTATGGAGTTGATCACCGTGACAAGGCCCTTGCCGCCAACGAGTTTGGCCATGGCCTGGGCCGCCAATGCCCCGAGCGGGATGCTGGAGCTCCCCGCGAAGGAGAGTACATTTGGGTTGTTCTTCTCCTGCGCCTCGGTGTCATTCACATCGACCACCGGTATCCCCGCCGCATGGGCCTGCTGGTAAAACTGAGCGAAGCCAAAGACGCTGTCGGGCGAGAATATGATCCCGTTGACGTGCTTGGCGAGCTCGTCATCTAGCAGTGAAAGCTGCTGGGTGTAGTCGAAGGTTGTCGGGGCCTGCTCGATGATCTTGATCCCGTACTTCTTGGCCCCGGCGATGGCACCGGCCCAGATCGAGAAAAAGAACGGATCGACGTTGTCGCCGTTGATAAGAGCAAAGGTGTCGCCCTTGACGGACACGACGTTCGAGGCGGCACTGATTTGGCGGATGGCAGGGGTGCGTACCTTGGGATTGGCCGAGGCGACAGCGCCGCCCCCCAAGACCAAGGCGGCTGACGTCCCGGCCGCGAGCGCGGCGCGCATGACTTTAGATTTCATCATATGTATCAAGGCTCCTTTGAGGTGTTCACGGCCGTCGCCGGGCTGGAGGCAGTCGTGGCGGAACTGGAGGCCGCCCCGAGAACCAACGCGAACGAACTCGCAACGGCGGCAATGCAAGAATTTCTTGGTAGCGTCCTGGTTGGTACCCTCCCCCGGTCTGATCCGTGGCACAGCCCTCTTGCCTGGCACGGCGCTACATAGCTTTTGTTGCTCGCCGGGCGGCCACAGGGCGTCGGCCCGGCGTATTGCGTTGTGGAAATGGTTATTTCCCGCTGTCGTAAAGTTCTTACCAAGGTCGGCGGGGACGGCCAAGGGCCGGGCCCCCGTTGCGTTGGCCGCGTACGTATCCCCGGTAGGGCGGTTGCGGCGAACCCCAGCCGTCCCTGTTCGAAGAACGAGTCCAACGTTGTCTGATGGTAACAGAAGACCATTTGCAACGTCAAGTGCTGGAGACAAGTAT
>DATKHZ010000038.1:0-2875 GCA_035509995.1 Acidimicrobiales bacterium
GCAAAGACACTGCCTGGCTCACGTTCAGGAGGCACCAGCAAGAAGTTGAGGACGGGGTCCTCGTCGCCCGTGCCGAACACCCTGCCGGAGGTGTCCTCGGTGTGGCCGGTCGCCATCGAGGCCAGATGCCGCACCAGCATTGAGCGCGCCCGGCGGTCTGTGACCCTTGACGCCAGCTCCGGGAAGTAGGAGACCACCGGGTCGTCGAGGCCCACCAGGCCCTCGCCCACTGCGAGCCCCACAGCCGTCGCCGTGAAGATCTTGCTGAGCGAGTAAAGCAAGTGCGGCCGGTCCGCCGTGTACGGCCTCCACCAGCCCGCCGCGACAACGTAACCGTGCCTCAGGACCATCAGGCTATGGGGCTCGACTTCGGGAGCACTTCCCAAGGCGTCGAGGAACGCCTCGACGCGTTCGGCTAGCACTCCTTGTGCCGCCGGGCTACTGGCCGGGAGCAGGTTCATCGCGTTTGCGAAACCTTATCGGCAGGGGCGAACCACGGCACGGCCCTGCGGGCCCCGCCGCTTCGCTGCAAGCGATAGCGGACCGGTCAGGAGGTCTTGAGCGTGACCGGCACCGGGGGAGCTGGCGGCAGCGCCAGGTTGACACCGACCAACACGGCAAGGTACCTCCCAGGCGGGAGCGGCGGGACCATGGCTCTGGAACCCCCGGTGCACCCCGGCTGGTCTGGCGCCACCGGGCCCGCTGGGACGCAACTGTCATAGGTAGTCGAGACAACCACTGGGAAGCTGTTCGGGCCGGGCTCGATTACAAGGGGGCGGCGAGGACACGGCAGCTGGAACGCGTCGCCGAACAAGCCCTCCCTGTCGGTCAGGGCAACGCGGTACGAGGGGCGGCACCCGCGGTAGGAAAGGCCGATGGCTCTTTCGCCGCGGTTGACAACGGTTAGGGTGCCGTTGGTCTTGGACCCTGCCACAACGCTCGTCTCATCCAGGTGGATTCGGTCTGACAGGCCCTTGTTGGAGGGCAGCAAGCCCCACAGGTTCGGCCAGCTTGGTTCGTTACGCAAGGAACGTTGCTTAGAGCGCCTTGGCCGTAACGGACAGCCGAGGGCAGTGGCGCTCTCGGCTGGCCACCGCATGCGGCGACCCCCACGACGAGAGCGATGAGCAGTACGAGTTGTACGAGACGGCTAGTTGGGCTATTGCGCACGGGTTGCGTACCCCTACCCGGTCTAGACACGAGAAACTCTGCCGCTGAAAGTGTCAGAAGAAACCGGATCGGACGACGCGGCCATGATGGACGAGAAGAGTAAGCCTGTCCCGCACTGCATCGAAGGTGAGGACGACATTGGGGCCGAGGTCTAGGTCCGCGATTCGGACCGTGGTTATCCCCTTGGTGGCCGCCTGCTCCTCGGCCTGAGCTGAGGTCAGTCCCAGGTAGTCGGGCGCTCCGTGATCGCCACTGAAAATCTTGCCCCAGCCGGCGTACTCGTCCACCAGAACAGAGTACGGCGCACGCCGGAAGCCCTCCCCAGCGTGATAATCATTCGCGACCGTACGATGATTGGCATGCGCGACCGAGCTGACCGCAGCGACGAGATCCTCCTCGGCGCAGGCCGACAAGGAAGTGCTACGGCCATGCGAGGATTTAGCGCGGTCGTCACAGGAGTAGTCCTTTTGACGATGACGGTTTCCGTGATCGCCAATTCAATGCTTGCTGCTGCCACCCCCGCGACCGGCTTGATAGCAGGCTCGGTTGACGACATCACCTCCGGTGCTCCCGTGGCAGGTGTGTGTGTCTATGCCTACGCTGTGAGCGGCCAGCCGGGCTCGTTGGTGGCGACAGGGACTCCGTACCAGGCCGTGACCGAGGGCGACGGCAGCTACGAGGTCACTGTCCCCCTCGCTAACTATGTAGTCGAGTTCGACCCTTCTTGTGGCGGCGCGGTGTCGAGCCCGTACGCCCTTCAGTACTACGTCGGCCAAGTGGATCTCGCTGACGCGAGCCTAGTGTTCGCGTCGGCGATCAGCCCGGCGACCGGGATTGACGCCCATCTTGTAGCGGGGTACACGATCTCGGGCACCGCGACCGAGGCAGGCGGGACTGGGGGTGGTGCCAAGGTTTGCGCTAGTGCAGATGTCAGCGCTGGTCACCCTGTGAGCAGCGTCAAGTCCGCAGCTGACGGCACCTACGCGATCGGCAACCTCCCCGCCGGCACCTACACGGTCTATTTCGACCCTACGTGCGGCGCCACCCAGGCCAGCACATACGCTCAGCAGTACTACGAAGCGGCGCCGGACATAAAGACTGCCACCGGCGTGGTTGTGACGGCGGACGTGACTGGCATCGACGCTGACCTGGTGGCAGGCGGGACCATCTCGGGCACCGTTACCGCTGCTGGCGCGCTAGACGAGGCCGGGATCTGCGTGTACACGATTGGCGCAGACGGCAACGTCGCCGAGCGCGCCTTCACCAGGGCCAGTGGCGCCTACCGTGTGGCCAACCTGGCGGCACAGACGTACAACGTGGCCTTCGACCCGACATGTCGCCGTTCGCACAGCAGCTATTTCGCCTCTGTGTCGTACTACAGGCAAATTGCGCTGAACGTCGGCCAAACAGTACTGGGTATCAACGGAGCCTTGCCATTGGAGTATGGGCCAACGCTGTCGATCATCCGGGCCTCTTTAGATCCGGGGGTGGTCGCGTCCCCGTACTGCGAAACCGTGTCCCTTACAGGCCCCGACCAGTACGGAGACGGCTACACAGCCAATGCAACGGGCCTTCCTCCCGGTTTATCCTTGAGCGCAGTAGAAGCTTCAGGCGATGAAGGGATTACTGGGGGGTCACAGTGCCAAGAGGTCGGAGCGTGGGGGCCATCGGTCCTCGGGTACCCGAAAAGTGCGGGTGCCTTCAA
>DATKHZ010000039.1:0-4132 GCA_035509995.1 Acidimicrobiales bacterium
GCTCCCAGATCGTCGAGTCATCTGTCAGGTAAGTCGAAACCGCTGGGGACAGCACAAAGAAGCCACCATTTACCCATCCGGCTGAGGCGGGCGCTTTCTCGGCAAAATGAGTGATCAAGCTTCCCTCGAGCTCAAGAGAGCCGAAGCGCGGTGACGGCTGGACGGCTGTCATGGTGGCTAGCTGGCCATGGTTTCTGTGGAACTCCAGCAGCTGCGCCACATTTATGTTGCCCAACCCATCGCCATATGTCATGAAGAATGCATCATCATTTTCCACAAAAGGCATTGCGCGACGGATCCTACCTCCTGTCATTGTTTCTGCACCTGTGTCCACGAGAGTGACCTTCCAGGGCTCGGTTTTTGCCGCATGGATCTTGATATCACCAGTTGCCAGGTCCATTGTGACGTCAGAATTGTGGAGCAGGTAATTAGCGAAATACTCCTTGATCACGTAACCCTTGTAGCCGAGGCACACGATGAACTCGTGGAACCCGTAGCGGCTATAGATCGACATGATGTGCCAAAGGAGCGGACGGCCGCCGATCGTCACCATCGGCTTCGGCCGGGTGTCAGTCTCTTCGGAAATGCGGCTGCCGCGTCCACCCGCCAAAATGATTGTCTTCAATTCGGAGCCGTCCCTGACTCGTTGCTCAGTGCCAGGTACCTGGCGATCTGGGCGTTGACCACGGCCGTCGCGTCCGTTTCTCCGCCGTACAACGCGGCAGCGTACCACTCAGTCGTCCAGTCGACGGCCCCGTCGAGGTCGAGCAGACGTTCCCAGGCGAGCTTTGCTTGTGCCCTGGAGCTGTCGAGCGCCAGGAAGTCGCGCTCCTTGGGCCGCTCGCCTATCCCGTTGCCTCCCGCCAGGACCTCCACAGGGGGACCTCCCGTCCGACCGTTCCAGCTATTTTGCAACATGTCGACCAACTGTCGAACGGTAACGGCCGAGCGCTCGCTGGGCCCGAAGTTCCACGCGCCTACGTACTCAGCGGTGGCGTCGGCCAATAATGCTCCCGCCAGCAGCACGTAGCCTGCAATGGCGTCGAGGACGTGTTGCCACGGCCGAACAGCGTCCGCATGACGGAGCGACAGGGGCCGCCCGTCGCGGGTAGATCGAGCCCAATCAGGCACAAGCCTGCCCGGGGCCCAATCACCGCCCCCGAGTATGTTGCCAGCCCTAGCCGTTGCCATCGGTGGCAACTGTCTGCCGCCAAAAGACCGCCAATAGGACTGGCTGACGATCTCGGCAGCGGCCTTGCTCGCGCTGTAGGGGTCGTCGCCTCCCAGAGGGTCAGTCTCGCAGTGCGCCGAGGCATGGCTCCCGAGCGGTGCGGCGTAGCACTTGTCGCTGGTTATGACGACGCAGCAGGCGGCGCACCGCGTCACCCTGAGGGCCTCTAAGACGTTCGCTGTCCCCATGACGTTCGTGGAGAACGTCGACAGCGGTTGTTCATAGCTCGGTAGGACGAGCGCCTGGGCGGCGAGATGAAATACCACGTTGGGTTCGTACTCCCGCATCACCGCTAGGACGCTCGGGTAGTTCGTGACGTCACCGATGACGCTTTGGACCCCCCAGGCCATCTCGGCGCGCCCGAACGAGCCATCGCGTGGCACAGGCAATGAGAGGCCGATGACCTCGGCCCCTTGCAGGCTCAAGATGTAGGAGAGCCAAGAGCCAACGAAACCCGTGCTCCCGGTAACGAGCACCCGCCGACCACGGCATGTGCGCCCGAGTGCCTCTGAAAGTGAGCTCGTCACAACATGTCCCTCACGGCTTGACTGTAGCGTTGGCTCCAAGCATCATGGCTGAATGGCCGAGCGGGCGTTGAAGGTCGCGATCGTCGGCCAAGGCTACGTGGGCCTGCCGCTCGCTATTCGCTCGGTCGAGGTAGGTCACAACGTGGTCGCGTTCGATGTCGACGTCCGGCGCGTGGGGCGGCTGAAGGCTGCCGATTCTTACGTCGAGGACATCTCGTCAAGCCAGCTAGCGGAAGCACTCGCGACCGGGCGTTACGCACCCACAGCCGATCCCGCCGATCTCGCTGGCTTCGACGTCGCCCTCATCACAGTCCCGACGCCGCTCAAAGACGGCGGCCCTGACTTGTCGTTCATTGAGGACGCTGGCAGGACCTTGGCCGCCTACCTTGAGCCTGGTGCGACCGTGGTGCTCGAATCGACAACCTACCCGGGCACGACTGACGAGCTATTGGCGGACCTGCTGACCCAGGGCTCCGGCTTGGTTGCCGGGCAGGACTTTCATCTCGGCTACAGCCCGGAGCGGATCGACCCAGGCAACAAGGACTTCGGGCTGGCAGGGACGCCGAAGGTGGTCTCGGGCGTCAATACTGCTTCCCTCGAGGCTGTCCAGCGGTTCTACGACTCGATCGTTGACAAGACGATACCGGTGTCGGGCACCCGTGAAGCTGAGCTGACCAAACTGATCGAGAACACGTTCCGCCACGTGAACGTGGCTCTGGTCAATGAGCTCGCTATGTTTGCAGACGACCTCGGGGTAGACGTCTGGGAGGCGCTCGATGCGGCAGGCACTAAACCTTTCGGCTTCATGCGGTTCAACCCGGGCCCGGGGGTGGGTGGTCACTGCTTGCCGATCGACCCTAGCTACCTGTCCTGGCATGTGCGCACCACTCTTGGCCAAAGTTTTCGTTTCGTCGAGCTCGCCAATGATGTCAACGACCATATGCCCGAGTACGTCGTAAAACGGCTGACGGTTGCTCTGAACACTCGCAAGCTCGCTCTCAACGGGAGCCGCGCCTTGCTGCTTGGGCTCGCCTACAAGCCCAATACCTCGGACATGCGGGAGTCCCCGGCTATTGCTGTCGCCCAGCGGCTGGTGCGCCTGGGGTCTGATGTCCGCTATGTGGACGAGCACATAGCAGATCTCAACCTGTCAAGCTCCGACCTCGCGGGCCATTTGGTACGGGCTCATCTCAGCGTAGAAGAGCTTGAGTTAGCCGACATCGTGGTCGTGCTTACCGACCACGACGACATCGACTATGACTTCGTTTCCAAACACGCTCGTTACATTTTCGATACGCGCCATCGGTGTCGTGGCGAGGTGGTGGAGTACCTCTGAAACCAAACGGGCACCTTGACTAGGGCGTCTGTGGTAGACCGGTGGAACATAGCGGGTCTAGCGGCACGCTTGCGATGTCCTGGCTGCGAGCTTTCGGTGACCGCGCTCCCTGACGGCAGCGGTTACGCGTGCCCGAACGATCACCGGATGACCTTTCGCGACGGGTACCTCGTTGCGGACGGCCGAACAGGTAGAGACGCGGTTAGCCGGAAGACCGCAGAAAGCTTTGGCTACGAGTGGACCACGTTCGACGACGTTCGGCCCGAGGACGACGCGTTCGCGTCCTGGTATTTGGCGGACCTCGGATTAGGCGAGCTGGCCGGCAAAGTTGGCCTCGACGCCGGCTGCGGAAAGGGTCGTTACACCCGGCACCTGGCGCCGCACCTCGCAGTGCTTGTTGCACTGGACGCTTCTGCAGCGATCGAGATAGCCACACGAGACCTGGCAACGCTTGACAATGTCGTCACAATTCGCTGTGACCTCAGGTCAGCGCCGTTCGCAAGTGCCTCGTTCGACTTCGTGTCTAGTCTGGGAGTTCTACACCACCTCGATGACCCCGCTGCTGGTTTTCGTTTCCTCGCCGGGTTGTTGGCGCCGGGCGGCATCCTGTTCCTGTACCTCTACAGCCGACCATCAGGCCACGGGGTGCGATGGGCCGGGATCGAGCTCGCGAACCTCTTCAGGCGCGTTACCGTCCGCGTGGACAGGCGGGCCCTGCGGTGGCTGAGCGCGCCAGTGGCAGCCGCGCTCAGGGTGACCTTCGTTACCCCTGGTACGTGGGGTGACACTTGGGGCGTGGCTTGGCTCAAGAAATTGCCGCTGGCGGTGTACCGGCGGAGATCGTTCCGGGCGCTTTGGCTCGACACCTTCGACCGCTTGAGCGCTCCGGTGGAGCACCGGTACGTGTGGTCTGACCTCGAGCCCTGGTTTGCGGCTGAAGGACTGACCGTGGAGTCGGTGCGCGACGATGCTGGCTTCTTCATCGTTGCCAGGCGGCCTTTGCGCGATGATGGTTAACGCGATGACCGCGGGTGGAGC
>DATKHZ010000040.1:0-3634 GCA_035509995.1 Acidimicrobiales bacterium
CGAGGGTGGTAGGCCGCCAGCAAAGACGGGCAGCAACGCTCGCGCAACAATGCCATCGATAGGCCCAAGTCGGCGACCTCCAGCCCCCAAGACGTCGGGTACACACTTGTCACCATGAGGTGCGCAGCCGTGGCGCCGACCGCATCGCTGTCCCCGAACCCGCGGTCCTCAAGCCAGAGAGCCGCCTAAAGGCGGCTGCGGGGAGCGCCCCCGCACCCCTACCGCCGCCCCCTCCAGACCCGTCAAGCCGGAAAAGGCGCCGCCTCTCACTCATCCTTCGTTCGGCGGCGCCCCCGGCCCTCCTGGCAGGGCCAGCTTGACAGGCCCTCCGGGAACGGCTCATCGCAGTCAACGACCGACACAGAGGTGTCGGTCGTTTCTCGACCGCCACAAGATGCTCTGTTTACGGTCCCACGTGCCATCCCCAACGTGTGTCTCTTGATGGCTAGGCGAAACCGGTCTGGTTAGCATTTGTCCGCGGCCATCGAAAACTGCCCGGTGGCGGCCAGCAGGAGCCTCCGCCAAGCGGACACGGAGTGTGGTCTCCCGTGACATCACCCGAGCGTCTTGGGGCGCAGATCGCCGACTCGGGCGCGAGGTACCGGCCCTGGAAGCGGGTCACAGGAATGTTCCAGAAGAACCATTACGGGGCGAACGAGGCGACGCGACTTCGAGCCCGAGATCGGTTAGTCGGCTGGGAAAGGCGGGAGGTCGTCGGCGGTGTGGCCCACGATGTCGTCAGCAATGCACTCAAAGGTCTGGTCGTGGAACGTGATTATGAAGTGCCGGGAAGAGCCGCGGCTGCCGCTCGGGCTGCCCGGGCTAGCGGCCCTCGGTGCTCCCCGGGCGTCTGTCATCCATTGGCGCTTGCAGGGGTCGAACGACGAGTTCAAGACTTCGTAGATCCCGTACAGCTCCAGGCCCTGCGGGTGGAGCGGGTGCAAGAAGAGGCCATCGTGGCCTGGCGTACCGAGCATTGCGAACTGGCAACGTGGGAAGCGTAGGACCGCGAAGGTGCCCGGCTCGGTGCCTGTTGGGCCGACGCGGTACGCGAGGAAAGCTTGCTGCTCTGACAACCACAGGCGCGGTTCTGGGGCCCCCCCACCCGGCGGCCAGGGCAAATCGAGCTCGGTGACGTGGTCGACCTCAACAACCCGCTCGCCCTCTCTGAGCCCGCGCTGCTCGGCACGGTGCCGGTTATCGGCATCGAGGTCGAGGTCCGCCTTGGAGGGCCCCAAACGCATGAACTCGAGCCGGACACTGCTCAGCGGCGTCACGGTCAGCGGCTCTCGGTCCGAGTCGCGGCGCCACTTCCCGGTGGAGAAGCTGTAGTTGTCAAAGCGGACAGTCCGACCAGCTTGGCGCTCGTGGGCCGCGAAGAGCTCGCAGGCCTGGGCCACTGCGTGCCAGCCGTGCCATGGCAGGCGGACGGTCCGCTCGGTGCTCGGCGCCGCGAGCTCGTTGTTGACCTCCAAGCGTGCGTCATCGAGCTGGGCCACCGAGCCGCTGGGCGAACGGGCGAGCTTACGCAGCTCCTCGACGAGTTGGAGGAGCTCGGGAACGGCCGCGCTGAAGCGCAGCACGTCGCCTTCCCAGCTGATGCTGACACCCGTCGGTAGGGCCAGCGCGTCAGCCAGCGGGCCTGGCTTCAGCTCGCCGAGCACCGCTCGGAGGTGGCGAGAGCCCTGGGTCGCGTAACGCGCCTCGGTGAGCGTGGCACTCCAATCGTCTGTCATGCTCCGATCTTGTCGCGACTGGGCACGGGAGCGCGTCACACCGCGACCTCGAATGCTTTCCGCCACCCTGAACCCAGCTGAGGCGGCATGATCTGGATATGGGCTACCAGATCGAAGACCTTGGCACGGTGATCGACGAAAGCACTGCCCTGGCCGCAGTGGTGGACGAAAACGCCAGGGCCTTCCGGCTCCGGCTCGCTATCAAGGCGCACCCACGTCCGGGCTCGAGCGCTCAACCCGAGATCGAGGTCGTGTTCGCATCGGTCGCCCGGGTGGCGGCGCGCGTGGTAGACGTGGAGTTCTTCCCCGACCCGAGCGAGGACCAGCCCTGGAACATGGGCGCGCGTGAGGTTGGCCCGGAGATCGAGGTGCCAGACACCGCCACGCTCAATGTCTGGCTGCAGCGATTCGCGGGCGACCTTTACGGGCAGCCCTACCCGCTGTTCGACAGGGGAGACCCAGACTGGCTCCTCGCCGCGAGCACCGACCGGAGGTGGGCACCGACCGCCCGGCACACGATAGACCTCTCCTTTGACTGCGGCCCGAACGCGGGGCGACGCTACATGTCGTTCCGAACGTGGTTCGAAGACATAAAGGTCTTCGATAGCGAAGGGAACGAGCAGCCCTGGGCCGACGTGTACGAAGCCGTTCGCCAATGGTGGCGCGACTTCAAGCTGGGTCGTACCCACCGGCAGTACGGGGTCGTCCCAGCGGGCGAGCCGCGCCGCGCGACGGAGCGTTAGCTGCCGGGTTGAGAGGTGCTGTGGCCCCTGGGCCTGACGCGACAGGTGACCGCTATGGCAGGGGCGAACCCGTTGGGACCTCCATAGTCAACGAATGTCAAGGCTTCCGAGCCTGAAGAGTGGCGCCGCTCTTACGGCCGCGCGAACACCCTTATGACCGCGAAATTGCCCAAGCCATAACCCGACGAGTTTGCACGCTCCATGAGCTCAACGGCCGCGTCCTGCCTGGACATAAGACCAGCACCGTTGATGTTGCCTGAGAACCTGCCTTTGTCGCCACCAGGTCCGGGCTGGTAGATCGCGGAATGGAAACTCGGCGTCGGCCACGAAACATCGAAGCCAATGGGCATAAATGCAGGGTCGACTACCCCCACCCCCTCCGCACAACGGTCCATGTAGCGGACGGCATTTACCCTATTTATCGCCAGTGCTCTGTTTGAAGTAGGTGGCCAGTGCCTCTGTACTACGGGTGCCTCGACGTAGATAACCTCGGTCCGTACTCCGAAGGCTTGCAGACGCCGTTGGTGCTCGTCTGCGACGGCGAGGTCCCCGCGGAGCGTGCCGTCCTCCCAAGCCTTAAAGTACGGGTGCAACGTTTGGAACTCGGCAGTCTCCCGCTTGTAGACCAGGTCCATTACGTAGGACTCGGGGACAAAGGGCTCTCGGTCAATCCCTCGGTAGCAAGTCCCAGGACGCCAGTCCAGTTCAACTCCGACCCGAGCCAGCATGTACCCCAGCCGGACGGGTGCTGTTTCTTCCCGGTCTGTTATCCCCTCCACTCCTCGTGACGGTACCGCCGTCGCTGAGAGCCGAACAGGCAATTGCCCGCCAGTCGCAGAACGTCGGTTCCCGCAGCACGCGTCGCAAGCGGGTTCAGGCAGGCTCATGGCACTGTTGCCGACACACCGCCGGCGTACCCGCGGAACTACGCCTCGCCATCTAGGTCGGTGGCCGGGCCGAGCGCGCGAAACCGGTAAGGGACGTCACCGCCTTTCCGCCCGGTGGGGGCCGCCGGCCCTCCGGCGTTGCCCGCGCCAATGCACGCAGATCCTCTTTTAGGGGATGCCTCGACCGGTCCCACGCCGAAGCATGAAAGGCGAGCTAAACGACGAGACTGGCGCCGACGGGCAGCGTGACACGATCCAAGGCGACGCC
>DATKHZ010000041.1:0-2961 GCA_035509995.1 Acidimicrobiales bacterium
GCTGCACCACCGAACGCCGCGTACCTCAGGCGCAAGCCCTTGCGGCTGTGACGACTTCGATCATGGCTCAGATGGACGGTGATCGCGAGGTCGTGCTCCAGCTGTCGAGGGACGCGCTGCACGTGGCTGATGAGGTCACCACTCGGCAATGGAAGCAGTGGGCTCGATCGCTTCTGTGGTGGGCTGGCGAAGGCAATGAAGAGCCGGAGCTCCCCGGGCCGCTCTTAAGGCCCTACTTCCAGATGTTGGCAGCCGATGATCGTCGCGTCGACGACAACAGGGCCATCGCTCTGCTCACGGCGGGGGTGGAAACGTCCAAGACAACCGGAGAGAGGTTCTGCGAGGCGGAGATCCTCCGTGTGCGAGGCGATCGCAGGGTCGCGGCCGACGAGGCGGGAGCCGAAGATGACTACCGCGCCGCAGTCCAACTGGCGCGCCAACAAGGGGCAAAGGTTTTGGAGTTGCGCGCGCTCACCAGTTGGGCTCTCCAGTTGTCCCCCCCAGAGAGCGTCTATCAAGAACTGGTTGCCTGCGTGGAGGATGTTGCTTCTGGAGGGCCGAATCGAAGTGTGGATGAGGCGCGACGGGTGATCGAACGACGACTGGCATGACTGAATGGAACGACGACTTTCTCGACGGTCTCCGCCACCACGGTGACCCTGCCGCCGATGCGGTTGTGAGCGACCTGTTCAGCGGCACGGGCGATGCGACGACTGCCTTCCGGGCATTAGTGGTCCAGCAGGACGAAGCGACCGACCCCGCATTCGCCACGTTTTTGGAGCAGAAGGTGGAGATGCCCGACTGGGTCGAGCCCGAGCTCGTGGCCGCGGGGCAGGAATGCTTCGCCCGTTGGGGAGCCCACGTGTTCACGGCGCTCTACGCCGCGGCGCTTCCGTCCGCGTACGCCTGTCGGCGTGGGGTCCAGGTCCTGGGCCTCACCGCCCGCCTCGAGACCGATACCAAACGCCGCCTCAATGAGACCGCTCAGTTCCACCTCGATGTCATGGAGCCTGGTGGCCTTGAGCCCGGCGCCCATGGGTATTCCGACGTGCGACACGTCAGATTGATGCACGCGGCCGTGAGGTGGCTGATCGAGCACGACCCCCGCGTCACCTGGGATCCGTTGTGGGGAACACCGATCAACCAGGAGGACCTGCTCGAGACGCTCCTGACTTTCACCGAGATCGTCTTCGAGGTCTTCGACCGGACCGGTGTCGCCTACACCGATGAGGACGCCAACGCGTATCTGCATGCGTGGTCGCTGATTGGCTTCTACTTAGGCGTGCGGCCCGACCTGTTACCCCTGACCCGGGCCCAAACCTCTGTGCTCATGCCGATCGTCCGCCGTCGCCAGTTCGGTCCGAGTGTCTCGGGCAGCGAGCTCATGGCAGCGCTCCTCGAGCAGGGATCCCGGCTTGCCCCTCCTGGCCTTCGTGGCCTGCCCGCCTCGACGGTCCGGTTCTACGTCGGCGATGAGACAGCGGACCTCCTGGCGGTGCCCCCAGGGGATTGGACTCGAGCGATGTTCCGCCCGCTTGCGGATGCCAGCCGCAAGCTCTCCCTGGAACGGTTCCACCATCGCCTGTTGAGCGCGTTGTCCCAACGGATCGGGTTCGGGATGTTGACGCTCGCCGTCCGAGCCGAACGCTACGGGGGACGTCCAGCGTTCCAGGTGCCCACATCGCTGGCAGCTCGCTGGAATCTGCCCGTTTCGGATCAGAGCGGTCCCGGCGGTAACTGACCATCGGCCAGAACTTCGAGCTGCGCGTTCGAGAACGGTGGGTCAAAGAGCGCACCGTCCTGCTGGCGCGAGCGGAAGAGATTGACGATGAAATTCATCCGTTCTTCGAGCACGGCCCAGTCGTGAGCGCCGGAGGGCGCGCCCGTCCCGTGCGTCCGGTCCCACCGGGCGACGGCTGAGGCCGCCGCGGTGCCGGCAATGTCACGCAGCTCGGGTGGGAACATTCCCCCGGCGAGCGGGGGCACGTCGCGACGGAGATCGAACGTCTCGGTCGCCGTCACCAGCCGCATGACGACCTCGGTCAACGCCGTGTCCCACGTGGCATCGAGGAGCCCGCTTGCCTCGTCGACGAGGCCGTCGAGCATCTGACGCGCGTCCGCCACCGGGAGGTGCCGCACGATGTCGGCTTCGATCACCTGTTTCAGCGTGTCGCTGATGGGAGCGTTCAAGGCCCCGGAAATGGCTGGCTGCAGCCGTTGCTGCTCGTGCGCCACGGCGAGCGTGTTCGCCTGCAGGACGAGAGCAGCACGGTTCGCCGGAGCGAACCGGGCCTCCCCGTACGCGCCGAAGGCGTCCGCAACTGCGCTGCCGTCGTCGTTCGCCGTGATCGCCGAAAGCGCCGGCTCCATCGCTCTCGAGAGTTGCTCCAAGGTGTTGGAGGGTGCTCGGCAGGCCTCCAACAGGGCGGTGAAAATCGGAGCGAGTTCGGCGAATACCAACAGATTGCCATCACCAACCTGCTTCGCCACGTCCGTCGTAACGGAGTCGATCGCCCGGGCGATGTGCTCGTGGGACAACCGCTCCATGGCCCAGGCCTCGAGACGGTGGTTGAAGCGGTCGAGGAGGCCTTTGGTCGCCCCGCTCTCGGCGATGAGTGTCTTGGCGCGGGCCGGCAGGATGTCGCCTCTGATTGTGGCACCGGCCGTCTTCGAGGCCCAGACGGCAAAGGCGCACCACGTCGCATCCGGGCCGAGGCCCGCGTCACGGAGACCTGTAGCGAGCTCGTGGTAGCGCTGCGTGATGCAGAGGTTCCGCACGACGGGATCGCTCATGCCGGCGATGTCCTGCCACGACATCTCCACGGGCAGAATCGTAGGGTGCCGGACCCCGGCCTGCCTGCCCCTTGTTCCGCCGGTGCGGGCTTCCTTATCTGGCGGCAGCCGAAGGAGGCGGAACCTTGACCCGGCGGCCTGGTGCGAGCAGCTGGCCCACCGGGCCCT
>DATKHZ010000042.1:0-5444 GCA_035509995.1 Acidimicrobiales bacterium
ATCGCCCAGTTGAGCCTGCTCGTCAACGTCACGATCGGTATCTTCGTTTTCAAGGTGCCAAGGCCGGGTTCGCACGCCGCCCGGGTCGCCCTGATCGGCATCATGGTGGCGGGGATCGGAGGCGTGGCTATAGGAGCCTTCAAGTAGTGGTGCCTCGAACTTTGCGAGCCCTGGCATCAATCCGGGCAGCTATCCCGGCGTTTGGTTGACTCGGGCGCGGGGCGCCCCGTAGGACGGGGGAAACGCCGCCTCAGTGCAGCTGGCGGTAGACGCCTTCGGCGCCAGATGCGAGCGCCACCACGACCAGCAGGAACATGATAAGGACGAAAATGAAATCCGCCTTCCGGCTCACCAGGGCATAGATCCCGAGGATCTGGGCTACTACCAGGCAGGCTCCGGCAACGTAGAACGGGGTCATAAGGCGGCGCCCGGGCCCGAGCGGTGAATGCCGCGGCTGGTAGGGGGGTCACAGGCCGCTTGGGACATGCGCCGCAGACTAGCCCCAACCGGCCAGCCCGCGGGCGCGCTGCAACGGGGAGGCCTTGCCAGCTCTGCTCACAGAGCACCCGCCATAACCGATCGAAAAGGCCGAAAAGGTCGAACATATGTACGAGCGAGAGTATTATGAGCCTGTGACAACAATGCAGCTGGGGTTCTTCGGCGTAGGCGAGGCGAGCATCGCCCCCAGCTCCGGGAGCGAACGGACGGAGCTAGGCCATGGGGCATGGGTGGAGGTGCGTAGGGGATGGCTACTTGGCGCTGACACGCTTTGCGACGAGCTGGTCGAAGCCGTGCCGTGGCGTCACAACCGCCGGTTCATGTACGAGCGGGTCGTCGACGAGCCACGTCTCACCAAGTGGTATGGGCCAGGCGACGATCTTCCCTCTCAGGCGTTGGACATTGTGGGCGAGCAATTGGCGCAGCTCCACAAGGTGACGCTCATTGGCCCGGGCCTCAACTACTACCGCGACGGGCGCGACAGCGTGGCTTTTCATGCCGACCGGGAACTGCGCTACCTGGACAGCACGATCGTTGCGATCGTTACCCTTGGGGCTACCAGACCGTTCTTGGTGAGGCCGCTGGGTGGCGGCCGCTCGCTCGATTTCCGGCCTGGTTCCGGCGACCTACTGGTCATGGGAGGAACTTGCCAAAAGTTTTTCGAGCACGCGGTCCCGAAGGTGGCTTCATCGGGCCCACGGGTCAGCGCGTCGTGGCGCTGGGCGGCCGGACCAAGGCTCCATGCCGCGCGACCAAAGGTCCACGCCGCGCGACCGAGTTTCACGACCGAGCATTAGTGCCTGCGCTCGTTGGGCGAACAGCACGGGGGCCGGGCAATAATGTCCGATGTGGACACGCTCGATCACGTATCCCGGGTGGAGGCCGGCGATGCGGGGACGGTCGAGATCGGCCTGGTAGGAGAGGCCCAAATGGGCCAACTTTTTTCGATTTTTAGCGACGTTGTTGCTCGAGGCGACGGTTTCCCGCAACAGCCGCCGCTTACACGCTCGGTGTTCGAAGACGTTTGGGCCAGCCCGGTCACTCTTGTCGCCGGGGCGATGCGACAGGGAGAACTGGTTGGCGCCTATTACCTCAAACCAAACCTGCCAGGCATGGGCTCGCACATAGCCAACGCAGGGTACGTGGTTGACCGGCGCTACCGGGGCCGCGGGCTTGGTCGCCTGCTCGTAGAGGACTCAATCGGCAGGGCACCCCTGGCGGGCTTCGACGCGATCCAGTTCAACTTTGTTTTCGGGGACAACCCGGCTCGTGCGTTGTACGAAGATCTCGGTTGGCAAGTCGTCGGCAAGGTGCCGGATGGTATCGCGCCGGGGCGCGATGCAATTATCTACTGGCGGGCTGTGCCGTGAGGCTTCGGGCCGGCAAGACCGCCGGCAAGACCGCCGTCAAGCTCGCCGGGAGAAAGCTCCGCCTCGTCGCGTTCCCCGGTATCGGCGGCCAAGGGTGCCTCCAGTGGCAGGAAGATGTCCACGCGTGTGCCGCCCCCGGCTGACGCCGATGTGACGTCGATGCTGCCGCCGTGTGCTGTCACTACGTTCCGGACAATGGCGAGGCCCAGGCCTGAGCCTGGCATCGAGCGGGCAGACTCCGCGCGGTAGAAGCGTTCGAAAATGTGGGGCAGGTCTTCGGGTGCAATCCCGGGCCCTTGGTCGGTGACTGTCAGGTGCCAGGCGCTGTTGGCTTGCAGGGTCACCCCGACATGGCCTCCGGGCGGGCTCCACTTGGCCGCGTTGTCGAGGACGTTCATCACGGCTCGTTCCAAGAGGGCAGGTTGTGCCCGCACATCGCCAGGCTGCAGCGCGACGTCGAAATGGAGAGACTGGGCGCGGCGATGCGCCCGCTCCACGGCGCGCTCGACGATCTGGTTGAACGGGACCGGCTCGGGTTCTGCGTCGGGCCGCTCGTCTTCTCTTGCCATGTCGACCAGGTCGCCTACGAGAGTCGTCAGTTCCTTCAACTGAGCATCCACGTCCGCCAGGAGGTCGTCCCGGTCAGCGGGGGGCAGGTCCTTGGTCCGCATCAGTACTTCTATGTTGGTCCGCAGGCTCGTGAGGGGTGTGCGTAGTTCGTGCCCCGCGTCGGAAACGAGCTGCGTCTGTTGGCGCCTCGACAATGCCAGGGCGGCCAGCATGGCGTTGAAGCTGCGCGCGAGCCTGGCGAGCTCGTCGTTGCCTTCGTCGTCGATCGTCGCGGAAAGGTCCTGAGTGGCGGCCACATGTTCGGCTGCCAAGGTCAGGTCTTCCACGGGGCGAATGCTCGCCCGCCCGACCGCCCAGCCGAGCCCGGTCGCGACTGCAACCCCGCCGAGCGCTACCAGTATCAGCATCAGGCGAAGGAACGACAGCGTATTGTCGACGGCGGTGAGCGGGTAGCCGATCTGGACGACGACCCCGGATATCGCGGTCGGGACGCTGGCTACCTGGTACGGGTCGCCGTTTGTGGCGGTAACGGTCTCGATAATCGTGCTGCCGTCAGGGCCGTTCTTGAGGACATGTGCTGCGCCGGCTGACATCGGGAAGAACCGGCTGTTCGAGAACTGCCCGGACTGCACCGAGTAGACCTCAGTTTTGGTGATCACCTGGACCGAGTCGCCCGTCTGGTTCTGGAAGTTGAACACCTGCCGCAGGGAGATGGTCGGGCCTTGGAAAGTCATACTTACGAGCCCGGTCGCCGAGGGGATCGCGTTGTCCAGGTTCGTGGTCGCCTGGCGCTCCAGCTGGCGGCCGACAGCTACGTAGGACACCAGCGCCGCCAGCGCGACTGCGATCCCGACCGCCGCTCCGACGAGAATGCTGACGCGGCCCCGAAAGCTGACCTGGCGCAACCACGCGAGGGCAGGTTCCTTGGCTTTGCCGTATTGCTTGGGGCCGTCATGATCACCGTCCACTGGCTCGCCGGGCTCTTGGCTCGGCGCGACGGCAACGTCGCTAGTCGCCGAAGGCGGCCAAGGAGGGGGAGGGGCCTCGGGAAGCCCGGGCGGGAGATCCTCGACGGCCGGCCCGGAGGGGGACACTTCATCTGGTGCGTAGACGGGCCACTGAGGTTGTGGAGGGGCGACGCCGGCAGCGTCGTCCGACCAAGGGCTCTGGGGCGCCCAGTTCAGTTCCATGGCAGGTGAAGGTGCACCCTTTCACCCTCTCGTTTCCGTTGGTAGGCGCATTACATAACCGACTCCGCGCACGGTGTGGATGACCCTCGGCTCGCCACCCTGCTCGGTCTTGCGCCTCAGGTAACCGATATAGACCTCCAGGCTGTTGGAATTGAGACCGAAGTCGTACCCCCAAACCCTGTCGAAAATAACCTCGCGGGGCAGCACCTGTCTGGGGTTGCGCAGGAACAGCTCGAGCAGCAAGAACTCGGTCCGTGTCAGCTCCATTGGCCTTTGCCCGCGATGCACCTCGCGAGTGCCCGGGTCGAGGGACAGGTCGCCGAAGCGAAGGATCTCGTTGTCAGCACTGGGAGCGGTCCGCCGCAACAGGGCACGCATCCGAGCCAGGAGCTCCTCCAGGGCGAACGGTTTCACCAGGTAATCGTCGGCGCCCGCGTCGAGGCCGTCCACTCGCTCTGTGACTGCAGCCTTGGCCGTCAGCATAAGCACCGGCGTCCGGTCGCCGGCGGCCCGAAGGCGCCGGCACATTTCGAGCCCGTCCAGGCGAGGCATCGCGATGTCGAGCACTATGGCGTCAGCAGGGCGCTCGGCGTGCGCCGCTAAGCCGGCCATGCCGTCTTCGGCCAGTTCCGCGGTAAAGCCCTCGAACCGCAGCGCACGCTCTAATGCCTGCCGCACTGCCGGCTCATCGTCTACGACCAGGACGCGCATCTCCCCAGTCTGCCTCCCGGATCTGAGAACGTGCTGAACACAGGATCGGAACAACGCTCAACTGCCGCCGGGCGAACCTTGTCAAGCTAACTTGGTGATAATGGCTCAGTACCTAGTCGAGCGCCGGCTGATGGACGTGTCCAAGCGTCTGCGGAAGGCCCGAGAAGAGCTTGCTGTCGCGGACGAGCAGTTCAGCGCGCTGGCCGAGGTCGCAGACGAAGCTCGGATCCGCTCCCTGGTCTCTGAGACACCTCTGGCTGCCCGCGAAAGCCACGAAGCCCAGCGCCACGCCGAGGCGATGGGCGGCGCCCGCGACAGCCTTGCTTCCCAGGTGAAGCGCCTTGAAGCCGAGCTCGACGAGCTGCTTGACAAGCTGGTCCCGGGCAGCGCTGACTAGTCAGCGGGCCCGCCATTACGTCGTTGTTGCCGACGAGTACCAACTAGTCTTTGGCGTCACCAGGAGAGCCAGAGGCCGCGAGCGTGCGACAGCGGGGAGAAGGGACAAAGGTACGGGCGAGTGGGCGCAAGAGTCGTGATAGCCGAGGATGAGGCCCTCATACGCCTCGACCTCCGGGAGACCCTCGAGGAGGAGGGTTACCAGGTCGTTGCAGAGACCAGTCGCGGGGACGAAGTGGTCGGGTTGGTGCGCCAGCACCGCCCGGACCTTGCGATCCTCGATATTAAGATGCCCGGCGGGGACGGGCTCAGTGCCGCAGCCGAGATAACGGCCGACCGCTTGGCGGCGGTCCTTGTCCTAACGGCTTTCAGCCAGCGGGAACTCATCGACCGAGCACGTGAGGCGGGCGCCTTGGCCTACCTGGTGAAGCCTTTCCAGCGCAACGACCTCGTCCCGGCCATGGAACTCGCCATCGGGCGCTTCGAGGAGATGAAGGCTCTCGAAGACGAGAACAAGGACCTGGAGGAGCGCCTGGAGACGCGCAAGGTTGTCGACAGGGCGAAGGGCAAGCTCATGGACGAGCTCGACATGAAAGAGAACGACGCGTTCCGATGGGTCCAGCGGCGGGCGATGGACGAAAGGACGTCGATGAGGGACGTCGCTCAAAGAGTGTTGGACGGCAGCCTCCGCCCGTGAGCTGGGTGCCCA
>DATKHZ010000043.1:0-4371 GCA_035509995.1 Acidimicrobiales bacterium
GTGGAACGTAGCGGCCCCGGACAATCCTGGTTGCGGAATTGCCGTGTAGGTCTTCGAGTAGGGGAGGACTTTGTCGAGGTCACTGACCGGCTCGTACCTCCAGGTCACTGCGCCAAAGCCAATCCCTCCGACGTACCACAGCACAGGACTGGTACAGCCGCTCTTCACCGACCAGTGGGTGAACTGAAAGGGAGCGACCGCGTAGACCCAGATCTCATGCAAGGCGAAACGAACCTTGATCGGAAAGTCCGCCGATGCACTGGTCTTCACTGCATAGGGGTTGGGGTTCGCAGTGCTTTGCATCGTCGGCGTGGCTGACGCGGTTGCCGAACAATCGACCTCAGTGTGCACCTGCGCCGTTTGCCACGAAGGTGCACGCTGCGACACGGTACCGCTGAGAGTCATGATCGGCGTGCCCACCACCTTGAAGTTGACCGAGCTGCCGTCCGATGGCGTCGACAAACAGCCCTTGGAGAGGGTCACGCAGCGAGGGACCGCAACCGTGATCCGTTCGTTCCAGGTGTAGTCCTCGTGTCTCGAAGCTATACGACCACCTGGTTTGACCTGATCGTACGTGGAGTGCCCGGAATAGGCGACGGTGACGGTGTCCGATGTTGCATCGATCGACACTCCGCCAGCTTGAGGTCCCTGGGCCGAGGCAGGAACCTGGTTCGGGTCCGCTGGAATCGAGACGCACACCGTCGCAATCAGCACGACGAGCACTCCGATTCGGCCGATTCGCAAAACCCTAACCCTCATCAGCGCCCTCCGATCCGGAGTCCTATCGTAACTGTTCGAGGATCGTGAGCGAGTAGTCCTCGACGTATTCCGAGACGCCTCGAACCCGAACCTTTTGAGGACTTCGACCGGGCGAGTTCGAGGGCCATCCTGTCGGCCGTCCCCGACCCTCACTGGCAGGGTTCCAAAGCCTCCCAGGAGACCGTGGACCCTCGCCGACATGGGCGCCCAGGTGCTGTGCAGCGACCTGGACAACACCGACGTCCTGCCCGTCGGCACCCTCAACAGCGACCGCCATCGACCTCCCCTCGTCGTGCATAGCATCGAGACGTTATGTGGGTGTGAACGCGGCAGAGGCTTTGCCGCAACTCGAGCTGCCGGCGAGCCTTTCCGCCTGCGCTGCCGCTACCGGATCGCCCCACCCCAACTGGCCAGAGCGGGGCGGTCCGGCACAGACGACCACCTAGGACGGGTGTTTGGGCGTTATCCAGGGCGGAGGCGAGCGGGCAACCCGCGGGCGGGGCAGCGGCAGCAGCAGCGACCGCCATGGCATTCGGCATATCTTGCCTGGTCTTTTTGGTGGTACGGGGTTCGCCCGGTCAGAGTTGGTGACGAGCGTGCGGGGAGGCGATGGCGGCAATCCCGCGTGCCACGAAGCCAGAACCTCAGCGAAAGCCTCGTCGAGCAGGTCAGGGTCGGCCAGCACTACAGCCCAGAACTCGCAGTCCAGTACCGGGACGGTGGAGATAGCTTCCATGGCCGGGGTTATACAGCGACGCGCGGGCGGTCCTCGGCGGTGGTCGAGATGACCTGGCGGTCTGCCGTCTCCCCGATCGCGTCCTGATCATCGGTCGAGATGGCGATCTTGCGCGGCTTGGCCCGCTCTGCGACTGGGATCGTGAGGCGCAGCACGCCGCCGGTGTAGGCGGCGGTGATGCCGTCGGTGTCGAGTGCGTCGCCGAGGATGACCTGGCGGCTGAACACGCCCCTAGGCCGTTCCGAGGCGACCAGCTCCACGTCAGGACCGGTCGAAGGCTTGCGCTCTGCCCGCACTGTCAACACGTTGCGTTCGACGTCCAAATCGATGCTAGCCGGGTCAATGCCCGGCAGGTCGAACTCGACAACGAAGTCGTGGCCTTGCCGCCACGCGTCCATGGGCATCGCCGCGGGGCGTGCGACGGTGCCGAAGACCTGCTCGGCCAGGCGGTCGAACTGACGGAACGGATCGGAACGAACAAGCATGGCTGCCTCCTTCTTGGCCGAGGCGTCCTTTCCGCGCCCCGGATCTATGGTGTCAACGACAGATTTGTTATACCATAGCGACCATGTCTTTTGCAACTGTCGTCCCGGGAGGTTTCCCATGACGGCGTCGAACGGCTCCGACGAGCATCTCGACCCGACGCGAGGGGTGTACGGCATCTCCGTCGCCGCCGAACTGGTAGGCAGCGCCCCCCAGAACCTGCGCCTCTATGAGACCCGCGGCCTGATCACCCCGGCCCGTAGCGCAGGCGGGACCCGCCGCTACAGCGGCAGCGATCTCATTCGTCTCCGCGCGATCGGCCAGCTCCTGGATGACGGGCTCAATCTGGCCGGGGTCGCCGCGGTCCTCGCCCTCCAAGCCGTCAACCAAGCGCTGCAAGCGGACCTCGCCCAGGCCCGTCGCGAACGGGAACCTGGACGCAGACCGAGTAAATAAAAGAACCACCCCCGCCGCCCCGATGGAGGCTGGTCGGGGCGGCTCCGTCGGTCAGTGCTGAAGGAGTCGTAGACGACGTAGTCGAGGTTCTCGGGGGCACTCCGAAGGATGACCTACTCGGCCTCGGCAGTACGGGGCCGACCGCGGACAAATGGGATCGCCTTCCGAAGCGAGCCGATACAGGAAGTTTTGCCAGACGGACAGGGTCCCCACAGGTAGCTCTCAGGGGCAGCCGCTCAGCGAGCCTATCGGTGCGGGCAGCACCACTGGCCCGGCGCCTGCTCGCACCATTGTTTGTGCGCCTAAGAAATGTTGAGATCTCTCTTGAGATGGCTGCTGCCTACAGATTGCTGTTAATGGGTGCCCGCGCTCGGTGGAAGCCCTGGCTGGCCCTCGCTCTGCTCTTAGGGATCATCTCCGGCACCGTGCTGACCGCAGCGGCGGGAGCGCGCCGTACGGAGACCGCCTTCCCTGTCCCCCGACTCCTCCAGGCGGACAAGGCGGCTAATGTCCTTGTCTCGCCACAGAATTTGGGGTCCCCGGCGTTGTGCCGCCATGCTTCAGGCCCCTTGGCGTAACCCAGCTCGCAGTTCCGCCAGCTCCGTGTCAATCTGCCCGTTCGACTCCAGCTCTTGATCGCTGTTTTATCAAGGCGTTGCTGAGCACGCAGTTCCCGGGAGCTTCGCGCATGCAGCGCGCCCGCCAGACTGGCACTGACTCCGCCGGCCACAAGTAAGCATCCCCTGACCTGCGGTTTCCTAAGTGGAGGTGAGCAAGTGGACCTAACCGGACACTTCGCGAACCCCCGTGTCACCCGCTCTGTACAGGTACTTCTTGAGTTAGCTGAGCTATGTGCGGCCTAAGTACCACCACGTCTCTATGCGCGACGAGGTGTCCCGCATCACGAACGGCAGCGGGTCCGCAAGCGCATCGTGCGGATGCACGTGCATCATCAAAGGGCCGTGAGCCGATCTCGGCGATGGCTGTGAACGAACCCGGCTTGGGCTCATCTGCCGGCGGCAAGGGCGAGAAGGGTATTGACCGCAGTCTCGAACGGACGGGTACTCCGATGTACCTGGGCGAGTAGAAGCCCCCCTTGGAGCGTGGCGAGCAGAGTAGTGGCGAGGTCGTCCGGGTCGATGTCGGACGGGAGTTTCCCATCGGCATGAAGGGATCTGAGTCCATCGCCGATGGCGGCTGCCCACTGATCGAACCCTGCCGCGATGAGCGCTCGGGCCTCGGGGTCGCTCTCGGCGAGTTGGCCAACGAGCGAGCCAAGTTGGCAGCCCCCCTTTGCTTTGGTGCGCTTCGCTGCGGTGATCACCATGTTCCGCCAGGCTTCGACTCCGTTCGCGCTGCCGAGCACCTGCCGTTGGCGATTGACGATGGCGTCGGCTTGGTAGTCGATGACCGCCTGCACGAGTTCGTTCTTGTCGGGGAAGTAGTGGTACATCTGAGAGCCGCTGACTTCCGCCGCCACCTTGACGTCTTCCAAGGTGGTCGCTGCGACCCCGCGTTCATGGATCAGAGCGGCGGCCTCCTCCTCTATTCGTGCCCGGGTGCGCGCTCCCTTAGAAGTGAGCCTCGGCCGGTCACTCGCCTCGTTGACCATGCCCAATGTTAGCAGGATTTTGAGTTTGACAGCCCAGTCCGGCTGTGTCAGAATGAGTTGCACAACCCAGTTTGTGTAAGAGAGGGCAACAACGAATGACTGACCTAAGGGACCGGACCGCGCTTGTTACCGGGTCGACTAGCGGTATCGGCAAGGCTACGGCGACCGCCTTGGCCGCCCGCGGCGCTCACGTCCTGGTAGTGGTGTTAGGGATCACGGAATTCTCCCCAGACTCGATCACTGAAATCCCCCACTTCTAAGCGGTTGTGGAGGGGCCCGAAAGAAGGGTCCGCCAATCGTGTGGAGGGCTCCCCGATGCTTGCGG
>DATKHZ010000044.1:0-5454 GCA_035509995.1 Acidimicrobiales bacterium
GCCGGCCGTCCCGTACACCTTGCCCGAAAGGAACTGGGGGTGCTCGAAGTCCTCCTGTCCGCGGGTGGGGCGGTGGTCAGCGCCGAGGAGCTTCTCGAACAGGTCTGGGACGAGCACGCCGACCCGTTCACCAAGACGATCTCGGTCACGGTCGGGCGCCTACGGCGAAAGCTCGGAGAGCCCCCGATGGTCGAGACCGTGATCGGCAGCGGGTACCGGATCCCGTAGAGATGCCACCGAGCGAACTTCGGCGCAAGATCTTCGGGCGGCGCAGCGTGCGGGCCCGGATTGCACTGGCCTGCGCGGGCTTGTTCCTGGTCACCGGGGGAGCGTTCGTCGCGGCGACCTACACGCTCGTCGATCACAGCCTGCCGTCGATCGCGGTGACCAACCCGAATAAATCGCTAATGCGGTCCTGCGAGATCGCGCAGCAAAAGGGCACACTCGCGCGCGCCCAAGCGGCCAACTGCAAACAAGCCTTTGGCATAGCCTCCGAATTCGGCGCTGCCACGCAACGAACGACCGATCTTCGGCAGTTGCTCTTGTGGTCCCTGGTCGGTCTTGGCGTCGCCACGATCGCGGCCGGCTTGCTGGGATGGGCGATCGGAAGGCGGATCCTGGTCCCGCTCCACAAGGTCACCGGCGCCGCTCGGCGCGCCTCACAAGAACATCTTCATGAGCGGATCGGCCTCGACGGGCCCAACGACGAGCTCAAGGAGCTCGCCGACACCTTCGACGACATGCTGGACCGCCTCGACCTGGCCTTCGCCAGCCAGCGACGGTTCGTGGCCAACGCCTCGCACGAACTACGGACCCCCCTCACCTCCATGCGCACCCTCATCGACGTGGCCATGGCCAAGCCCACCCGGACCACCGAAGGGCTCGAGGCGGT
The DNA here is from genome assembly GCA_035509995.1 of Acidimicrobiales bacterium. Taxonomy (GTDB): domain Bacteria; phylum Actinomycetota; class Acidimicrobiia; order Acidimicrobiales; family Palsa-688; genus Fen-671. Next base: position 893 of record DATKHZ010000044.1, read on the forward strand.
CGTCCGGCGCGTCCGGGAAGCGGTCGACCAATCAGAAGCGATCATCGACGGCCTCCTGACCCTGGCCCGGTCCGATCGAGGCCTGACCACGCGAGAACTAGTGGACCTCGAAGCAGCGGCCCAAGACGCGATCGACCAGACCGGCGCCTCCGCGAGAGCCTTGAACCTAGTCATCGAAGCCGACCTGTCAGCGGCTCCCACCCTCGGCGACCGCGTCCTTGTCGAGCGCCTCGTCGCCAACCTCGTGGACAACGCCGTCCGCTACAACGTGACCGCCGGTTCGGTACAGATCGAGACCGGCACCGACGACGGCCACTCCTACCTCTCGGTCACCAATACCGGGCCCCCGGTCCCCGGCTCGAAGGTGGCATCTCTGTTCGAACCGTTTACGCGCCTCGACCAACGAGTCGCCAACGGCCAAGGCGTCGGGCTCGGACTATCCATCGTCGCCTCGGTCGTAGCCGCCCACCACGGCCAACTCCGAGCAGACGCGCTCCCCGACGGGGGGCTGAAGATAACCGTTCGCTTCATCACGGAAGAGCTCGCGCCCCCACCCGACCGCACAAGCGCAGCTGACCAACTTGCGACGGTAGGCATCCCGAGCAGGGTGGACCACCAGGTGCAGGGCCTGCCCGATCACGCCACCTCTGAGCTTGCACGGCCACGGGAGCGTCGCTCCTAACCGCAAGAGCCATAAGTCGATATCTGAATTCGATATCGGGTACCGTCATACTCATGCGGGAGTTCCTGCGAGGAGCCGTGCGACTGCACATCCTCCATCACGCCGCCCACGGTGAGGTGCACGGGGCGTGGATGGCCAAAGAGTTGGCCCAGCACGGCTACCGGATCAGTCCGGGGTCCCTCTATCCCACGCTGCACAAGATGCAAACCGAGGGGCTCCTTCGGTCGGCCCAGCAGGTCGTCAACGGTCGGGCTCGACGTTCCTATGTGGCAACGGCCAAAGGTCGCAGGTCTCTTGAGTCGATGAAGCGCCAGCTCAGAGAGCTGGCTAATGAGGTGCTTGGCGACGAGATCCCGTGACTTCTGACGAAGGTCAGCTCGAGCACCGACCTGCGCCGCAGGTACCTCTTGTCACCATCGGCAAGGAGTGGCTCCGTCTTGGGTGCATAGGGTTCGGAGGCCCCCCGACCCACATCGTCTTGCTCCGTCGGCTGTGCGTCGAGGAGAGGAGATGGATCGAGGCGAAGGAGTTCGAAGATGCCATCGCCACGACCAACCTTCTCCCGGGCCCGGCATCGACTCAGCTGGCCATCTACTGCGCCTGGCGGCTGCGGGGGGTCGTCGGCGCTCTCCTCGGTGGGCTGTGCTTCATCGTCCCCGGGCTGGTCCTCATCCTGGTGCTCTCCGCCGTCTTTTTGGCGAGCAACCCGCCCGATTGGGTCCTGGGTGCCGCGGCTGGTGCCGGGGCGGCGGTGCCAGCGGTGGCACTACAAGCCTCCTGGAGGCTGGTCCCGGCCAGCTGGAGCAGGATCGGCACCGCGCAGGCTCAGCAGGTCCGCTGGTTGGTCTACGCCGTATTGGGCGGCGCGGCCGCGGCTACGGTCGGCCCGTACCTGGTGCTGGTCCTCGCCGCCTGCGGAGTGGCTGAGATCCTCATCCGGCGCCAGAGCCGACCGCTGTCACAGGGACCGGCTCGAGCGTTCGTCTCTGCCGTCGTCCTGCACGGGGCCGGTCTCGGTGGTCTCGGGGCGTTGGCCTGGGTAGCGTTCAAGGTTGGCGCCCTTTCCTATGGCGGTGGGTTTGTCATCATCCCGCTCATGCAGCACGACGCCGTCGCCACTTACCACTGGATGACCGGCGCCCAGTTCCTCAACGCCGTTGCCCTGGGCCAGATCACCCCGGGCCCGGTCGTACAGACCGTAGCCGTCGTCGGCTACGCAGCCGGGGGTGTGGGCGGCGGGCTGTTGGCGGCACTGGTCGCGTTCGCCCCCTCGTTCGCTTTCGTCCTGGTCGGCGGTCGGCGCTTCGACCAGATACGGGCCAATGGGGCAGTCGAATCTTTCCTCACCGGAGCCGGGCCAGCGGTCGTCGGCGCCATCGCAGGGTCAGCGATCCCGCTCGGTCTCTCATTTGGCCACCTCTGGCAGATCCCGATGCTCGCCGGAGCGCTCGTGTGGCTCTTCGTCGTCCGGCGGGGTGCCGTGAGCGCGTTGCTCATCGCCGGCGCGATCGGCGTGGGCGTGGTCCTGGCCGGCCTTCCCGCCTGACCCGACGATGCCTGCTCGAAACACCCGCCGATTATCCTTGTTCTTGACCTCGCTCGAGGTCCTGACGGCCTAATTGCTACTCGCCAACGACTCCAGTTATACATTTGTGCCCAGATTAAGGAGGGAACGATAGGTGGGCCCTGCTAGCCATGACTCCCGCTTTACGCGGGTACCCGGCACTCAGGCCACGACGGCCGGCCAGGTCCCGCTGGTCGGCCGCATCTTCCCGGCCCCGATAGCTGCCAAGGTCCCAGAGGTCATCTTCGTTTTCTGGGTGGTGAAGATCCTGACAACCGCCGGCGGGGAGGCCCTTTCCGACTACCTCAAAACCTGGGGCAACATCCGGGGGGGCGCCACCGAGGTTTCCTTCTTCCTCGTCGGGCTGGTGCTGCAGTTCGCTACCCGCCGCTACCGGGCCTTGGCTTATTGGTTCTTGGCTTTTGCGATCGCAACATTCGGTACGGGCGTTTCTGATTTCCTCCATCTCGACGTCCACATCCCGTACGCGGGGACGACGTTGCTGTGGGCGGTGGTCCTCGTCACCATCTTTTGGGTCTGGCAGCGCCAGGAGGGAACACTGTCGATCCACAGCATCACCACCCAGCGTCGCGAGGCCTTCTACTGGGCAACGGTATTTGCAACCTTCGCCCTCGGGACCGCGCTCGGGGATTTCACGGCGACCTCTCTCAACTTGGGCTACCTGGGCTCAGGTATCCTCTTCGGCGTCCTAATCCTGCTCCCGGCCCTGGCGTGGTGGCGGCTCGGCCTGAACAGCATCGCCGCTTTCTGGATGTCCTATGTCCTCACTCGGCCCCTCGGTGCGTCCTTCGCCGACTACATGGGCCGGCCCCGGGACCTCAGCGGGATCAACTTCGGGGTCGGCCGCACGGCGGTCGTCTTCGCCGTAGCCGTTTTCGCGTTTGTGATGTACCTCGCAGTGGCCCGGCCGGACATCCAACGCCAGCGCGGACCTGGTGCGTAGGAAGGCCACACGTGAGGCTCAAAAGTCAGCCAGTTTCCTTGCAGTTCCCGTGGTCGGCCCCAAAGACCGAAACCAGGAGGCGGAACTGGCCGGCGTGGGCCGCCTTCAACTCGGTCCACCCGCCAGGGCCAGGTACGAGGCAGCCGCCGCGCCCGCTCGCCGCGGCAAGCGACCACGACGGCGCCCAACGGATCTTCACGAGGCTGGTGCCAGCTGCGGAGAAGCGGACCACAACGGCTTTGGGGCTCAGAGCGACAACCGAGGCCGGCGCGCCGGCCAATCCCTGGCTCCCCAAGACTCGCCACAGTTGCCAGTGCGAGGTGTGCCAAATCGCTTGCAACCCGGCGACGGCCCCGGACCGGAGCAGCGCAGCCTCGGCTGTCCCGGCGTAGTCGAGCGGCGCGTTCGGAAGGGCTACGTAGGAAACCCCGTTGGACAGGAGCCAGGACCGGTAGGAGGCAGGCGTCAAGGCCCCCGTTTGGTAGAAAAGTCCGTTATAAGCAATGTCAAGTTGTCGTTCCCATCCTCGCGCCAGGCTGAAGGTCGGGGCGATATAGGCGGACTCCCAATGGTGCTGGGTGGGAGGGACCTCTACACGGACCGGTTTAGCTGCGCTAAGGACGTCAAGTTCACGGATCAGCGGCTGGTAAAAAGCGAGCGTGCTGGAGGCGCCATTGGCCGTTCCGTCGAGGGTTTCCACGATCGCCCCCCATTGCCATCCCATTAGGCAGGTGGCCACAATCGCCGCCATCGCGGCTGGCGCGATCTGGCGCGCACTGCGCAAAGGCGCCGGCACTCCTGGCTCGCGTGAGCTCCTCCGATGCCAGGCGAGGCGGGGCAAGTAGCACAGAACTAAGGGGACACCGATGTAGGCGCCGAGGCGCGCATCGTTATCGCCCATCGGAGTGGGAACGACGAACAGTGCCACACTGACCCCGGCGTATAGGAGGGCGGCGACCCGCACCGGCCGCGGTGTCGCGAGGAGAGGGCTGGCCAACAAGGCGCAGATGGAAAGCACGGCCAGCAAGTCCCCAAACGGGAAGGGGAAGTAGCCCCGCCCGGGGTACAGCAGCGGCAGAGTAGCCGCGCCTACCAAGACAACGCCGGCCGCCGCAATTTCGACCGCCGCCTGGCGCGGCGAGCGGCTCCAGTCGGCGAGGGCCACAGCGCACAGAACGAGGGCCAGGAACGAGCCGGCCACCGGCGTCGTCAGCCCTGTCATCACGCCAAGACCGAGCCCTCCGAACAACAAAACGGACGAACTCCGTCTACCAAGACGTCCCCCTCCACCGGCCCGCCAACGAGCGAAGCACCAAGCGCAACCCAGGGCAAGAGCCTCACCAGTAAGGGTC
>DATKHZ010000045.1:0-5029 GCA_035509995.1 Acidimicrobiales bacterium
CGGCTGGGGTACGGGGAGCAAGAGATCTCGGACATTGTCGCCTATATAGACGAGCACAAGTCGATCCTCGGCGCGCCGCATCTAACACCTGACCATTTGGCTGTCTTTGCCTGTTCTATGGGCGACAACACGATCCACTACCGGGGCCATGTGCGGATGATGGCGGCCGTGCAGCCATTTATCTCCGGAGCGATCTCCAAGTGTGTTACCGGTGAGACGTTGGTGACCACGGCCGACGGGATGGTGCGTATCGGGTCGCTGTACGAGGGGGAGGAGCCCGGTTCGTTCCGCGAGGAAGTGATCGAGGTCGCTTCCCTGGAGGGGACGAGCAAGACCGACGCTTTTTACTATGGCGGTCGGCGGCCGGTCCGGACCGCAGTGCTGCGCTCGGGCTTGCGGGTCACCGGGACCCCGAACCACCGCGTGCTCACAGCCGGGCAAGGAGGCCTCCAGTGGCGCAGGCTCGACGAGCTGGCCGAGGGGGATTACGTGGCGGTACGCCACGGGGCCGACATGTGGTCCGCACTTCCCGCCAGACTTGGCGACTTCAGGCCCTCTGCACTCCAGGCGGGCCAGAAGCCGGTCCTGGTACCCGGGGAAATGACCGAGGACCTGGCGTTCTTCCTCGGCGCCTACGCGGCAAGCGGCCACATATCGCGCGCCGCCTGGACGGTCAGGATCGCCCACACGGATGCCTTAGTCCTGGAAAAGGTCAGCCGGGCTGCGCGCGACTGCTTCAAGACGGACGCGATGGTCCGCAGGCCAGTCGAGGGGAGCCCCTACGTCGAGGTGCCGTCCCGGACTGTCGTCGAACTGCTCGAGCACCTCGGGTGCGGGGTAAGCGCGTCTAGCAAGCGCATCCCCGGTACCGTCCTGCGCTCACCTCGCCGAACGGTCCTTGCGTTCCTTCAGGGCCTGACAATTGATGCCTACGTTTCGAGCGGTGCTACGGCCAAATGGGGAGTTTCCCTAGGCCCTTCGAGGCTGCTTGACGAGTTGCAGTCCGTGATGACCAATCTAGGGATCATGACCGGGCGTACGGCCAAGCGCAGCGGCAAGAACGGCAGCGGTTACGACGAGGTATATGCCTCTGGACAGGACGCGCAACGGGTGATCGCCCTCGTACCGTTCCTACAACAGGCCAAGCAGCAGGCAGCAGTGCTGTTGCTGAGCAGGTGCCCTTCGCAAGGAACGGGTGATGTAGTGCCCGGGGTCACGGCTCCAGAACTGTTTGCGATGATCCCACAAGGCGATCACGGGGAAGAGATGAACGCGCAGTTCTCTTCCCTGGCAGAGTCCCGGACGCGCCACGTGAGCCGCCGCACCCTCGAGCGGGTGTCAGCCGTTGCTGGTGTCCACCTCCCAGGCTGGCTCAACACCGTGTTATCCCAGGGCCTCCATTTCAGCCCGGTGACGTCCATCACTGACGCTGGCACACGGGAAGTCTTCGATGTTTCGGTGCCACGTAGCCATTCCTTTGTCGGCAACGGGATCATCAATCACAACACCGTGAACATGCCGGAGGAGGTGACGGTCGAGGAAGTCGAGAAGCTGCACATCGAAGCGTGGCAGATGGGGATCAAAGCAGTCGCGATATACCGAGACAACTGCAAGGTGGGCCAACCGCTCGCAACCACGAAGAAGGCGGCAGCGACGGCGGAGATCTTGTCGGGGCCTGAAGCTCACGACGCCGAGCTGGCGACGAAGGTGGCCGAACTGGAAAAGGCGCTGCAGATGCAGACGGTTGTAGTCAAGAAGCCCGTCCACGAGCACATGCCGCGCAAACGCAACTCCTCGACGTTCTCGTTCCGGGTGGCCGATTGTGAGGGCTACGTCACGGTCGGCGAGTTCCCGGACGGCAGGCCTGGGGAAGTGTTCATAAGCGTTTCCAAGCAGGGTTCCACGTTGGCCGGGATCATGGATGCCTTTGCGATCTCGGTGAGCATGGGGCTCCAGCACGGCGTGCCGTTGGCGACGTTCGTCCGACATTTCACCAACATGCGTTTCGAACCGGCCGGTATGACCGACGACCCCGAGCTCCGTTTCGCCGCCTCGCTCGTCGATTACATCTTCCGACGCCTCGCAGTCGAGTACATGGGCCCGGCCGATCGGATGGACCTGGGGATACTGACAGTTAGCGAGCGCATGCAGCCGACTCTGCCCGGGGTAGAGGAAGCGACAACCGTCGACCAGCCTCTTGTGGGTGACCGGCACGGTGACATGGATCTTCGTGACAGTTCCGACCGCCAGGCGCGCTCCGCACCGGCCCCGGCCTCCACCCCCGGCACCAAGGGGAAGCCCCCAGCGACTAGCGACGCACCCTATTGCTACCAATGTGGTGTCCAGATGCAGAGGGCCGGCAGTTGCTTTGCCTGCCCATCCTGCGGCACCACAAGCGGTTGCTCGTAGCTCTTGGGGCGCCCAGCGAATAGCCAAGCGTGATGCCGGCGGTTGGTCGGGTGGCCGCCGGGGCCTAGCCGTTGGCCAGGAGGGCCGCCGCTATGGTCGGGAGGCGCATCGGATCGGAGACGGCGTCGATCTCGACGATCTTGCCGGCGGCGATCGTGAACCCGATCACCGTCACGGGCCGCCCGTCGGCGGTGACGACCACCCCAGCAGCGCCGTTGACCAGCGCCGGGCGCAACCGCATGCCCGGGCTAACAAACAACGACCGCAGACCGCGGCCGGCTTGGCGGGAGACCGCGTCGGATCCCCGCACAAACAGCGACGCCGCGGGAAGACCCGCGCCGCCGTCGACGCGCAGGACGACGTCCGGGTCGAGCATCCCGACGAGCGCGTCGAAGTGCCCGTCGCGAGCGGCCGCGAAGAAGGCGTCGACCAGGGTTCGTTGGAGGCCGAGGTCGGTCTCGGGCGTCTCTGGCGCGGCGCCTCTCACCCGGCGCCTGGCCCTGCTGGCGAGCTGCCTCGCCGCAGTCGGGGCCCGTTCCACCATCGGGGCGATCTCCTCGAAGGGCAGGCCGAAGAGGTCGTGCAACACAAACGCCAACCGTTCGGCCGGGGTCAGGGTGTCGAGGACGACCAGGAGTGCCAAGCCGACCGAGTCGGCCAATAGGGCTTCTTCTTCCGGCTGAATGCCACCCGACTGGAAGGTGACGACAGGGTCTGGCACGTGAAAGTCGACAAGTGGTTGCTCACGGCGAGCTTTGCGGGCCCGGAGCATGTTCAGGCACACCCGAGCCACGATCGTCGTCAACCACCCACGGAGGTTCTTCACTTGGTCGACCTCGGGGCTCGATCTGCTGACCCGCAGCCAGGCGTCCTGGACGGCGTCGTCGGCCTCGGTGAGCGATCCGAGCATCCGGTACGCGACTCCGAAGAGATGGCCCCGGTGATCTTCGAACCGTTCCGACAGCCAAGCGGTCTTGTCCACCGGTCACATCCTCTCGTCCCCAGGTGTCATATTCAGTGACCCCACAGACGCCAAGGATGTGACAGGGGCGGCATCCACCTCGCTGACAAGCCCATCCGAGCCATCGGCCCGCGAGTGTCAGTCACGGACCACACCCAACGACCCAAGGAGAGCAGCACCATGCGAGTCATGATCATCGGAGCCACGGGGGCGGTTGGCATTCCGCTCATCCGCCAGCTTCGCGAGGCCGGTCACGAGGTGATCGGTACATCCCGCTCGCAGGAACGAGCCGCGCACCTCGGCACCTTAGGCGCTCATCCAATCGTCCTCGACGCCCTCGACGCTCCAGCAGTCCACACCTCGGTTGCCGCCGCACGGCCGGAGGCGATCATCTACCAGGCCACCGGCCTCGCCGGGGTGCGGATCCTCCGAAGCCTCGACCGGCCGTTCGCGGTGACCAACCGACTTCGGACCGAAGGGCTCGACAACGTTCTCGCCGCAGCCCGACAAGCCGGTGTGCGGCGGATCGTGGCGCAAAGCTTCGCCCCGTACCGCTACGCGCGCGAGGGTGGCTGGGTCAAGACCGAGGACGACCCGCTCGATCCCGCGCCGCCCGCATCGGCGCGCCAGACCTTTGCGGCTATGGACCATCTCGACCGGGCGGTGACCGAAGCTGGCGGGACCGCGCTCCGTTACGGCGGCTTCTACGGTCCCGGCGACGAGGGGCTCACCAGGGCTGTGCGGAAACGTCAGACACCGCTCGTTGGCGACGGGCAGGGCGTAATGTCCTTCGTCCATCTCGACGATGCCGCCGCGGCTACCGTGCTCGCGCTCGCCCACGACGGCCCAGCGATCTACAACATCGTCGACGACGAGCCCGCCCCCATGCGCGACTGGCTGCCCGTGCTCGCCCAGGCCGTTGGCGCCAAATCGCCTCGCCACGTCCCCAAATGGATCGCCAGAGTGATTGCCGGTCCGGGCCTCACCATGCTGACGGAAGCTCGTGGGTCCTCAAACGCCAAGGCCAGTCGCGAGCTCGGGTGGCAACCCCGCTACCCCAGCTGGCGCGAGGGCCTCGCTGTCGCGTACGGCGAACAGCCGAGTACGGCCAGCCGATCTTGACCCGGATGTGCGTTTCGGGCTACCGCTCGGGCTCATCGCGGTCTGTCCAAGTGCAGACGCAGACCTCATTACCCTCTGCGTCGGCGAGAACCCAGAACGACCGGGCAAACGAGTCGTCGACCAGGTGGCCACCGGCATCGAGGGCGGCGCGCACCCGGGCGTCGGCCTCGTCGTGCGCCACAGTGACGTCGAAGTGGACCCGGTTGCGTTGCGCGCGGGGCGCGTCCATTTGCTGGAACCAGATAGCTGGGAGCTGGCCGGCGGGGTCGACTATGGCGTCCTCGAGACCGTCGCGACCTGGCTCGTCGACATAGGCCATCACTGCCTTCCAAAACGGGCGGACTGCCGCGATGTCGAGCGCGTCGATCGCCAGTTCTAGCATCTGCACCGGGCGCGCTGAACCAGCGGAAGTCGGCCCCGCTGGTTGGAGCCCGAGCCCGTCCAAAGTGGCGGCGACCCGTCGAGCCAGTTGGACGTCGCGGTCGGTCACGGCGTTGAGAGCCCTTGTCTGTAGCGACAGCTCGACGCGATCGGGCC
>DATKHZ010000046.1:0-2434 GCA_035509995.1 Acidimicrobiales bacterium
CATCGCCGCCCGCAGGCTCGCTGCGAGATCGGTGAGGTCGTCGGTCGGGGCGCGAGGGCCGGCGCGGCGCTTGCCCTGCGGCTCCCGGTCGAGCGCAGCGTCGAGGGCCTCTGCGAGGGCCCGTTCCTCCCGATCAGGGAGCTCTGCGGTCATAACCTCATCTGCCCCCGGAGCGTGTCGAGCGCTCGCAGCTGCTGCATCCGGACGGCGCCGGCCTTTTTCCCGAGGACCTTCCCCACATCTGCCGCCGAAAGCCCGGAACAGACTCGCAACCACAGCACCTCCTGGTCGGCCTGCGTCAGGCGAGCAAAGCCGCGCCTGATCTCTGCGACATCCTCGGCCAGGATCGCGAGGTCGTCACCGGAGGGCTGGGGACGGTCGTCGGTCTCCGGAAGCTCGGGGATGACAACGAGCCGTGCCCGGAAGCGGTGCTGGTCAGTTGAGACGTTGCGGGCAATACTGAACAGCCAAGCCCGGAAGGCATAGGCGTCGCCCCTGAACGACGACGCCTTGTCGATGGCACGGGCAAACGTCTCCGAGAGGGCCTCGCCTGCGTCGTCCCGGTTCTCCAGCCTCATCATCAAGTACCCCATCAACGCTCTTCCGTACACCAGGTAGGCAGACTCCCAAGCCGAGGGGTCGCCCCGTTTGGCGGCTTCAACGCGGGCATCCTCGAGTGGCGGCGCCGCGCTGACCTGGGCTGTCGTTTGACGCTCTTGTCGGCTCGGTTGGCCCTCTTGTCTGCTCGGACTACTTGAGAGACGGAGAACGCCGGGCGGTGTCACCGCGAGGTGTGCGGTACCGGCCGGTAGAGCATCGCCGGGACGCCGCCTCCCGTTGCCGGGAGCCTCTATGACTGGCAAAGGCTCCGTGATGGGGTCTTGGGGAAGTAAGGAGGGACCGCTAACGCGCTGAAGGCCCCTCCGAGATGACCGGGCCACTCCCATCCAGGGTAGCCGGGCTGCACAAGACGGCCGTCTGACGGCGAAAACTGCCCATTTTGAGAAGCTCACCTACCATTTTTGTGGACGGGCCTGGGGCGCGCCGCGTTAGCCCAACAGTTCCTCGTAGAGCGAGCGGTGCTCCCCGAGCAGGCGCTCGTAGCCGAACAGCTTCGCTACCCGGAGGCGGCCGGCTTCGGCCAGGCGGCCCGAAGCCTCAGGTTCGGCGATTGCCTGTTGGAGCCGGCGAGCGAGCCCGGCGGCGTCTCCCGGAGCGCACAACCAGCCAGTCTCGCCGTCCTGCACCACATGACGGACGCCTCCGACGTCGGTGGCGACAACAGGCCGGCTAGCAGCGAGGGCTTCGATCAAGGCTACGGGCGTCCCCTCATTGCGACTGGAAAGCACCACGACGTCGAGGTCGGCGAGCGCAGAGGGCACGTCGGTCCACCACCCCGTGAAGTGCGTACGGTCCGATATCCCGACCTCGTTCGCCAGCGCTTCGAGCGTGGCCCGAAGCTCGCCATCACCGAGCACGGCCAGGTGCAGGCCAGCCACGCTTGCCACGGCCGAGAACAGCGTTGCGTGGTCCTTCACCGGTACCAGCCTGCCCAGGATGCCGGCGAGGGGGACGTTCTGCGCAAGACCGAGCACAGAGCGCAGCCGTCCCACCGGCCCGCCTGACGTGCCGACGGCGAGGAGGGGCGCCAGGTCAAAGCCGAGGGGTACAACTCTGTACTGCGCCGGCTTGCCGATCCCGAGGTCGAGCAGCTCGTCTCGCACCTCCGGGCTCACGGCCACGAGGACGTCGGTGTGCTTGGCAAGGACGCGCTCGAACTGGACGAAGGCCCGCTGCTGAGGACCGGCAAAGTAACCCTGTAGGACATGCCCATGGAACGTGTGGACCAGCCGCGGGCGCCGGCTGCGTGGCGGCGACAGGGCAGCCAGCCGCCCTATCGTGCCGGCCTTGGCCATATGCGTGTGGACAAGCCTTGCCCCAGTCTCGTGCAGCAGGTTGCGGACGACGAGGAGGCACCGCAAGTCGGTGGCAGGCCGGACTGGGCGCACGAGGGGGACGTGCCGCACCGGGACATCTGGGTCCGTAAGCTCTCCTTCGGCTGGGGGGGGACGCCCAGCGGCAAGGACGGTGGGGAACTCGGCCGAGAGGCCCTTGGTGAGCAGGATCGCCTGTCGGGCGGGCCCGCCGATGTTCATGCGGGTGATAAGGCGCAGGACGGTCGTACGCGTTGCAGGGGCGGGGTCGGGCGGAACGCTTGGCACCTTAGCGCCCGCCAGCCTCCCCCTCGACCGGCTCCCCGCGCTACTGCTCGGCACCGCCTCGTGGGAGTGCTCTAACCTGCCTGGAGTGGCAAGGCCAAGCGGGCAAAAACGGCGTCCCCCTGCGCGAGGGACGGCGGCGCGCCCGAGGGCTGCCGGCGCTCCGAAGAGGGCGGCCAGACAGGAGGTGCTGAGGCGCCGGCAGCTCCCCGTTA
>DATKHZ010000047.1:0-7009 GCA_035509995.1 Acidimicrobiales bacterium
GTGCCGCCCGTCCTGCTGAAGATGGGCAGCACCGGCTATCGCTTCGTCCGCTACTATGCCGGTTCCCCGGACTACCGGCGCAAGGGCCCACCGCCTGCGTTGCTGCGCTTGCTCGGCCCGGTCGTTGTGTTGTTGACGCTCACGCTTTTCGCAAGCGGGATCGCCTTGTTGTTCGCCCCTCATGGGCTCCGTCGAGAACTTCTTTTTGTCCACAAAGCCAGCTTTGTCCTTTGGTTCGTGGCGATGGCCGTGCACGTGCTGGGACACCTGCTCGATACCGCCCGGCTCGCTCCCCTGGACTTCTACTGGCGCACTCGTCAGCAAGTTGCGGGAGCTGGCCTGCGCCAATGGGCGCTTGCCGCCAGCATCGCTCTCGGTGCTTTGCTGGCTGTGCTCTTCGTCGGGCGGGTCGGTCACTACCTGGCCGGCTGAAACAACGGGGCGGCTCTGCTCTTCGTCACGCGCCGCAGAAGTAGGGCCATGCTCACTCTCCTGATCTTGTAATGGCTTTTGTCCGACGTTTGTGGACTTGAGCAACGGCCACAAGGCTTTCGGATGGCGAGGAGCCGGTCATGGCGGTGGCGCGGTGCTCCGCCGGCGCGGCGGGGCCGTCGTCGGTGCGACCGGGCACGGACCTGGTCAGGCCGACCGCAGCGGCCACAACGAGAGCTAACCCGAAGGCCTCGCCCGCCAAGTCGGCGGGGCTTTTGCGGAACTGCTCGTCGAAGATCGCCACCCCGATTACCAAGCTGACGACCGGGTCGACCGTCATGATCGCCGGCAGGCTCGAGTGAAGCGGCCCAGCTTGGTAGGCCAGCTGATTGAGCAACAGACCGCAAAGCCAGACTGCGATGAAAATATAGACGGGCCATGCCCTAGCTAGGGCGCCGGGCCCTCCGTTGAGGGCCCCCATGACCTGTTTCAACAGGCCCGCTTTCGCCGCGAACGACAGGCCGGTAGCGGTGCCTAAAAACGCGGCCGCCCCGCTGCCGTTGGAGCGCCTGCCCGCCGCAAAAAATCCGAGGGCGCCAAGGCCAATTAGCGCGCCAATGATGAGTGTTGGAAGGGCATCGGCAGGCTTGGCGACGCCGTTGGCCGGCGTCGCGATCGTAAGGAACAACACCAGCCCGACGACGAGGCCAAACGCCCACCCGAGTTCGCTGCGCCGGGGCCGGCGGCGCTCGAGGAGCTGGCGCAGTGCAAGGGCGAAAACAGCGCTGCTGACTAGAAGGGGCTGCACAAGGGTGAGGGGGCCGTCCCGCAATGCGAGAGCGTGCAGGGCGAAGCCAACGATGCCGGCTGCGCTTCCGACAATCCACAATGGATGCCGGAGCGTTCCCGAAATGAACCCGCCCAAGCTGGCGGTGCGGACGATGTCAGCCTCTGTCACCAGCCCGGCGCTACGGTGCTGGAGAGCCGTAGAAACGGCGAAAAGAGCGGCGGCGAAAAGAGCGGCAAAGGTGGCTGTCAGCACAATCAGCCTCCGGAGCAGGCCCGTATTCGGCCGAGCGAACCGTCCCCCAGCCAGGCGTTGGCCCGCCTATGGGGCAGGCGTACGTGCACCTGAGCAAGCGTAACTAGAGGTACCTTAAGCCACCATGAACCCGGCAAGATAACAGGTGCAGACGGTCCTAGGCGTTGCGCGCCCAATTGGCAAATAGTCGCCGAGGGCCTGCCGGGTACCCAGTCTCAGCGAAGGTAGCGGGTGTCTTCGACACCTGAGCCGGCTGTGCGGAAGTCGACCCGCATGCGGGCGTCCACCACGAGAACGCCGTCGGGAGTGGCGATTACGGGGTTGCAGTCTAGTTCCACGACCTCCGGCATGTCCTCGGCGAGCCGGCTCACCCTATGGAGCACCTGGACAAGGCCGTCTACATCGACACCCGGCTTGCCCCGGTAGCCCGAGAGCAGAGCCGATCCCCGAAGCCCGGCCACCATTTCCTTCGCCTCGACATCGGTGAGCGGGGCCAGACGCGTCACATGGTCACCGAGCACCTCGACGGTCACGCCACCGAGGCCGAAGACGACAAGGGGGCCGAACGCTGCATCCTGCAACGCTCCGATGATGGTTTCGACGCCACCTGGGGGGACCATCGGCTGCAGTAGCGCGCCGGTCATGGATTGGCCGAAGCTGCGGCGCATGGCTTCGTAGGCCGCTGCGACTGCGTCGTGGCCCTGCAGGCCAAGTTGCACTCCCCCGCCTTCGCTTTTGTGGACCGGGCCGAGCACCTTCAGCGCCACCGGGCCACCCATCTCTTCGGCCCACTTGCCGGCCTCCTCGGCGCTGTACGCCTCTACCGTGCGCAGCACAGGTACACCGAAAGCGGCGAGCACGTCCATCGCCTGCGCACCGGTGACCCAGCCGGAGCTGACGTCAGCGCCGGCCTGAGCAAACTCGCGCGGCAGACGGCGCCGCGCTGCGTTCACGTCGACGTCCGCCAACACAGGTACCGTGCCCGTTGGCCGTTGGCGCCACTCTCCATAGCGAAGGGCGTGAGCGAGTGCCCGCACCGCAGTCTCGGGGTAGGTGAAGCTCGGGACAGGGTTGTGCGCGGACCGCAAGACGGCCTCGCCGCTGTCGTCGGCACCGAGGAGGCTCGCCACGACGGGACGGGCCACCGCGGGGCGATCGTCGAGCGATGTGGGACCTGCCCGATCGGCGGCGCGGTCCACCGCGGCGACGATTGCAGCGGCAACGTCGTCGGTCCTCCGCGTCACCAGCGGTGGGGTGAAATTGACGATTACTGCATCGATTTCCCCGCACGAAAGCAACAGGTCGAGGACCTGCTCGTACATTGGCGCACTGGCCTCCGCCCCGAGGTCGATCGGGTTGCTGACACCGCCGTTGCGAGGACAGAGGTCGGCGACTCTGCGTTGCAGTTCTAGCGAGAACTCCGGCACTTCCAAACCGTTGCTGACGCAGGCATCCACAGCCAACACGGCCGGGCCGCCCACATTGCTCAGGACCGCTACCCGGAGGCCCTTGCCCAGCGGCTGTGATTCGAGCACTTGGGCTACGTCGAAAAGTTCTTCGATCGTGTCGACCCGGATCACGCCGGTCTGGAGGAATAGTGCGGCGACTGTTTCGTCTGAGCTCGCCAAGGCGGCCGTGTGCGAGCAAGCAGCCCTGCGCCCAACGGCGGAGCGGCCTGACTTCACTGCAACTACCGGCTTGGAACGGCTGAACTCCCGAGCCAGGCGAGCGAACTTGCGGGGGTTACCGAATGACTCGAGGTATAAGAGCGCTACCCCGGTGGCTTCGTCCTCGCGCCACCACGACAGCAGGTCGTTGCCGCTGACGTCGGCCTTGTTGCCCATCGACACGAAGCTCGAAAGCCCGATGCCGCGCTTTTTCGCCTCGGCCAGGATCGCGATGCCGAGGCCGCCGGACTGGGAGGCAAACCCCAGTCGACCTGACATCGGCGTTTCCCTGGCAAATGTAGCGTTCATGGAAACCTCGGGATCGGTGTTGAGCACACCGAAACAATTTGGCCCGACCACCCTCATCCCGTAGAAGTGGGCTAGTCGGACCGCGTCGCGTTCAAGAGCGGCGCCCGCTACGCCGTCTTCGGCGAAGTGGGACGACACGATCACCAGGCCACCCACCCCTTTGCGACCGCACGCCTCGACAACCCCCAGGACAGCACTCGCCGGGACGGCAACCACCGCCAGGTCGACAACCCCGGCGATATCTTCGATGCTGGCAAAACAGGGCAAGCTCGCTATGTGGGCCGCGCTCGGGTTCACCGGGTAGACGGGGCCCCGGAAGCCTCCGCTGACCAGGTTGCGGACGAGCTCGTGGCCGACAGTCCCCGGCGAGCGCGACGCCCCTATGACGGCGATCGAGTGAGGTCGCAACAAGCGCCCCATTGAACGTGCCGCCGCCTTGCGGTCCCGCTCGTACAGAGACGCCAGCGCGTCGACCGTAGGGGCGATGTCCATGACGACACTGATCACCCCGGCGTCCAGAACCGACCGTTGCGTGAACCCGGCGTCCCGGAAGACCTGCACCATGAGGTTGTTCTCGAGGAGAATGTCAGCAGCGAAGCGTTTGACGCCGTTCCGGCGGCCCTCGCTCGCCAGGTACTCGAGCAGAAGGGTCCCGATCCCGAAGCCCTGATGAGCGTCGTCGACGACGAAAGCCACCTCGGCAACATCGCTGCCGGGTATGCGGTCGTACTGGGCGATGCCGATCAATTGGCCCCCTCTCTCAGCGACCAGGACCAGATGGTCGGGCTCGGCTTCGCCCACCAGGCGGGCAAGCTCCGCTTCTGAAAGGTGTGGGTGAGCGGCGAAATAGCGTAGCCGTACCGTTTCGGGCGACAGCCGACCGTGCAGCGCGGTGACCCCGGGCCCGTCTTCGACCGTGACGTAGCGAATGCGCGCCGTTGAACCGTCGGCCAGTAAGACGTCGTGCCCCCACGGCGCGGAAGGCTCAGCGGCCATCAGCTATGTCCTTTTGCGGCCAAGTGCGCGAGAGAAGGTGGTGCAATCCCGTATTGCCAGCCCGTAATGAGCTCCATACGCATCCGGAGCACGGTTGTCACGCCGGGGTCGATAAGGCTCAACTGCGGCGGGCTTTTCGACACGAGGCCTTCGTCCGTCGGTTCGCAGTGTCCCTGGACCAGCACTTCCCACCTCGAGCGCCCGTCGACGCTGGCCCCGCCTGTCTCGAAAGCTACAACTCCCAGGTGTAGGGGGACTTTGCCCAACAGCCCGAGCCCGGCCCGCACCACCAGAGCGTCCCCGTCGAGCACGCATGTCACCGGGACAACGAACGGGAGGGCGTTCTGCGACAAAGCCAGGTAGCCCGAGGAGGCGCTGGCGAGAATGAAGCGGCAACGTTCGTCGCTCAGCCGCGGGACTGGCCCGTGTGGGGGTACCTCGAGCGGCGACAAGGCCTTCGCGTGGGACATCACAACTCATAGTCGGGCACCGAGGCCGGTCCCGGTCAGGGCCCAATGGCCCAAGCTCCCTAGCCGCAGGGCCCTTCAGTGCGGTCGAGCAGGGGCGGGTACCCTGGCTTCATGGCGCCAGAAGCCCAGGCTGCCGGAACAGTGGCAGGACTTGCCCCGTTGCCCAAGGGCCGCGAGATGCTCGCGACCTTTCTTTCTCTCATGCCCGACTCTGCCGTAGCAGTGGACCGGAAAGGGACAATCGTCGCGCTCAACGAGCGTACCGAGATCTTTTTCGGGTACGCGGCCAGCGAACTGGAAGGCAAGTCCATAGAGATCCTCGTCCCCGAGCGGTTCCGCCATTCCCACCGCTCACGGCGCGCTGCATATTCTTCCGCCCCGCGCGCTCGGCCGATGGGTGCCGGCTTGGACCTCTACGCCAGGAGAAAAGATGGCAGCGAGTTCCCGGTCGACATAAGCCTGGCACCCGTCGCCTCCGAAGAGGGCCAGCTGGTCGTGGCGGCTGTGCGTGACATAACCGAGCGAAAAGCCGCACAGGCGGCGGCGGCACAGTTGGCCGCGATAGTGGAGTCCTCGGCCGACGGCATCTTTTCCATGTCCGACCGGGGCGTTATAACAAGCTGGAACCCCGGGGCCGAAGCCATCTTCGGGTTCAGCCGGACCGATGTGGTGGGACATCACGTCGGCCTCTATTTCCCCGACGACCCGGTGCTGGAGGAGCTGCTCGACTCCGCGCTCCGGGCGCGTTTCGCCGTCGCGGAAACCCGTTGGCCAACGAGCGACGGGACGATGATTGACGTGGCGGTGTCGATCTCAACGTTGGCAGTCGGCAACGAGACCGGTTTTTCGGTTGTGGTGCGCGACATCAGCGAGCTTGCAAGCGTGCGGTCCGAACGAGACCGGCTGCTCATCTCCGCCGACCGGGAACGTATCGCGCGAGACCTGCACGACCTGGTCATCCAACGATTGTTCGGCGCCGGCCTCCGCCTTCAAGGCGCGTTGGGGCTCATCGACAACCAGCCTGCGGTGGCGAGAGTCTCGTCGACCATCGACGACCTCGATACCACGATAAAAGAGATACGCGAAGCGATATTCGCCCTGGAATCAACGCCCGGCACGGGGTTGAAAGCCAGAGTCCTCGAAGCCGTCACAGACGCCACCGAAGGGCTCGGTTTCAAACCGACGGTCTTTTTCCGGGGGCTGACAGACCGCGAGATAGCGCTACCCGTACAACTCGAAGCCACAGCAGTGCTGAGAGAGGCTCTTTCCAACAGCGCCCGCCACGCTCATGCCGGCCGGGTCGAAGTACACGTAACGGTTGGCGACGAGCTTGGTGTGCTCGTCGTGGACAACGGTGTCGGGGTGGGCAAACCCCGTCGCATGAGCGGCATAGCCAACGCGCGTGCCCGCGCCGAGCTGCTCGGAGGGCATCTGGACCTCTTGCCGGCCGAGGGAGGCGGTACTCGCTTTGACTGGCGTGTCCCGATCGTGATCGCGGCCACCGGAGCTCCAAAAGGCAAGAGCAGCCCTTCGCGGTGAAGCCGCCTCTTTGTGACGCGGGCCTTTCTCCGTGAATCGGCCTTTCTCCGTGAATCGGCCTTTCTCCGTGAAGATAGTGACCTTAGGCCCTCCCTAAAGCGGTCGGCCCACTGCAATGCTGTTTTGAAAGGCACTCGAACGCAAAGGGTGCCCAAAGATGCCGTCACCCGAAGGAGGCCGTCATGTCGGACGCTGCACTCGAAAGCCTGAGCGAAGAGGAATGCATCGCTCTGCTCAGGCACGTCCAGTACGGGCGCGTAGCGGTCGTCACATCTGAGGGACGGCCCGAGATCTTCCCGGTGAACTTCGTGCTGCACGGCCGGACAGTTGTCATTGTCACCGGTTCCGCTGTGCTGCAGTCGTGGGCGCCCCTCGGCCACGTCGCTTTCGAAGCCGACTCTATCGACCCGGCCAGCCAAGAGGGCTGGGATGTAGTCGTGACCGGCGAAGGCGCCGACATCAGCGATGCCGTCGACCACCTGTCATTACTGGCGCGCGCGGACCGTATCGAAAAGTGGGCTCCAGGCAAGAAGGACCACTGGATAGCGATCGTC
>DATKHZ010000048.1:0-6242 GCA_035509995.1 Acidimicrobiales bacterium
TGATCCGTCCGGTCAACTTGGGAGTCCAGTAATAAACGCCGCCGAAGAAGGCGAAGATCAGGCCGCCCATGATTGTGTAGTGGAAGTGGGCCATGACGAAGAAACTGCCATGGACGGTGACATCCACCGGTACGTCGGACAGGAACACTCCGGTGACGCCCCCAATCAGGAAGTTGAAGAACACACCGAACACAAACAGCATGGGGACGTCCATGCGGATCTTCGCTTTCCACAGCGTGCCCAGGCCGACGAGGTAGATGAACCCGGTTGGGATAGAAATCAGCTCGGTCGTCAGCATGAACAGCGGGCGCATGTCGGGGTCGATGCCGCTCTGGAACAGGTGGTGCTGCCAGACGAAAAACGACAGTAGGGCCACGCCGAGCATGCCAGCCGCCGCCACCCGGTACCCGAAGAGTGGTTTGCGGCAGAACACGGGCAGCAATTCCGCCACGATGCCGAAGCCGGGCAGGGCCATGATGTAGACCTCGGGATGGCCGAAGAACCAGAACAGGTTTTGCCACAGGAAGCTGCTTCCGCCGTGCTCGTTCACGAAGAAGGCGGTCTGAGCGGTGCGGTCGAGGACGCCGAACAGCCCGGCCGTCACCAGCGTCGGGGTGGCCAGCGTGAGCAGCGCGGATGTGGCGAGGATGGACCACACGAAAATAGGGATCCGGCCCCAGGTCATGCCGGGCGCCCGAAAATGGATGATGGTGACGATGAGGTTGAAACCGGCCAGGATCATGCCGAGCCCGATCACCCCGAAGCCAATAAGGTAGGAGTCCATGCCCCCAGCGCCTTCGGTCTGGAGCGACGCGTAGCCGGTCCAGCCCGTCGGGAAGCCCCCAAAAGGCAGGGCGCTCAGGATCACGAAATACCCCGCGCAGAACACCCACAGCGAGGCGGACTCCACCCTGGGGAACGCGGTGCGGCGGCTCCCGATCATAAGTGGGACCAAGTAGTTGCCGAGTGGGCCAACGATCACGGACGAGGCCATCATCATCATGATCGTCCCGTGCTCGCCAACGATGTCGATATAGGTCCCCGGCCCGAAAAAGTGGCTGGCGGGAGTGAGAAGTTCGGTGCGGATGCCCATCGCCAGCAAACCGCCGGTGAACAAGAAGGTGAAAACAGCCACCAGGTACTGCATGCCCACAACCTTGTGGTCCAAGGTGAGGCGGAAGTAGCGCGTCCAGTTCTGCTTGGGGACGTCGGGGAGCAGTTCCCGGCCGACTATCTTGGCCAACGGGTAATTGAGAGCGCCGATACCCGCGAGCCAACCCAGGACCATGAACGCGAGGGCAAGGCTTATGGCGACGTCGTTTTGACCGCTGCCCTGGATGTGGGTGTAGTTGCTCGCAATGAGGTTGCCCAGCCAGTGGCCGACTAGGTACCCGACGATACCCCCGGCTACCGCGGTCAGCACGCTTTGCTGCATCCACGTCGGCCGCGCACGTCGTAGGCCCGGTTGTAACGGCCTGGAGGGCGTACCACCCCCGGTCTCCGTGGTCCTTACGGCCTCGGCCTGTCGCTGGCCAACCCGGGGCTCGCTATCGATCGTCATTTTGGCATCGTCAACTTTCGGTCACTAACCGTCGGGACCTGTTACTGGCGACGGTCGGCGGGCGGGACGTGCTCACAGCTTGACCTTTTGGGCGCCGTACACTTCCACGTTGCTGTAAGGGTCGTTGCTGTCGGGGTAGTAACCGCCGTCGGCCCCGTTGGCGTCGGGCGTGTAGGTCCAGGCGAACGGCGGCAAAAGCTTTGTCGCCGCTGCCAACACCTTCTCGTTGGAACTAGCCCATTTTATGAAGCCGGGTTTGCTCATTACATGGCCGGTGTCGTACATCGCCCCATGCCAGATCCCGCACAATTCGTCGCAACGCACCGTAAATTCGCCGAGATGGTTGGTGGTGTGGGCATAGGCGATGTTGTCATAGTCGGGGTTTGCGTCGGCCTTTACCCCGAGCTGGTAGGCCCAGAAATCGTGGATGACGTCCAGCGATGTCACGTGGAAGGCGATCTCGGTGTTGGCGGGGATGACCAGCTGGTTGGTCTCGAAGCCGCCGAAGGTTGGGTACCGGTAGGTGAACAGCCACTGCTGCGCTATCACCTGGACCGGCAGGATCCTGTGCGCAGTCGGCGTGAACAACGGGTTGGGGCCCTGGCCCCCGCCCGCCCCGGACGCGGCGGCGAGCTCGTAGGTCCCGAAGACGAACATGCTGAGCACGATCGCTGTGGTGCTGACGATCCAACCCACCTGGACGCCCAGATGGCCCCAGGAGTAGGGCCCTACTGCGGGCTCGGGGCCGCCGCGCGATGCCCGCCAGGTCCAGATGGCGTAGCCCATGTAGATCCACACGCCCAGGATCACAGGCAGGGCCAACATCAGCAGCACGTAGAAGTCGAACTGGGCGCCAGTCGCCTCAGAGGTCAAAGTCCCGGGGGGGACGTGTGGACCGACGGCGAAATAAATGATGGGTTCGCCGGCGGCCATTAGGACGAGCCAAATGCCGATCATCCATTGGAAATGATGGCGCCCGTCGGGCACCCCGGGCGACCGGACCGCTCCGGGGGCGGGCGGCGGCGACATGACGGCATCGGCCATCAGTTAGAGCTCCTCCGACAGGTCACGAAACCACCTTCATAAAGCCGTCCATGTACCCAATGCTCTGCATCGGGCCGCCGTTACCGTAGAGGTAACCAAGACCGCACGGTAGGAAGCACTGCCAGGGGTACTGGCCCACTCCCGGGCTCATGAAAGAGAAGGTGATTACGTTGTGGACGTAGTTGGGGGTGCAAGGGGCGGCGCCACAGAGGTTTTTGGAGGTGGAGGAGTTCGCTGCCAGCGGGACGTCGATCCCCAATGTCGGGATCGTGAACGTGTGGGCAACCCCGTTGCCAGCGTTTGAGTCGATCAGCGAAACGGTCTTGCCGTTGAGGGTCATGGTCCCGCCGACGGTCCCCAACACATGCCCGAGGAACTGGTTGCGCAGTGGGCCCCCGGTGTCGTACTGGAAGATCGTGACGTGGACCAACGTATGGGCTGGCACGTCCCACAACGTGGTGTGCACCCATTTGCCGTCAGGGGACCGGGTGAGGTAGGACACCCAGCTCGGGTGGGTCCCGAAGCCGATCGTGCCCACCGTCTGGAGCGTCAGGTCCACCGGTTGGCCCGGTCTGTGCCCAGCGGCCAAGTTGAGGGTCGGGGGATTGGAGCGCAGGTAGTCCATCGCCGTGAACACCACCAGGCCCACCGCGATGCAGAAGAGCACCGCTACCGCGGCGATCCTCTTGCCCATATGCACCCCCTTCTTCCCCTCTTCCGAGCCTCGATGGAAGGGACCGACTAGTTCGCACTACCCGGTACCAACAGACAATAGGGAGATTGGCGCACCGACGTCAAGCACCTGGGATGAATAAACGATTGTTCCGCTAAGGGGCGGCCTGCCTCCCGAAGGCCATGTCCAACGCGGCCTTCAAGGTGGCGTCGTTGAGCTGGCCGATGTGGCGGCCGAGCACGCGGCCCCGCGCCGAAATGAACACCGTGATGGGCAGGCCGACAAGTTGGTACGAAGTCGAGACGGGCCCCGGCCGGGGCATGAACAGCGACAGGTAGCTCACGTGTGTCCGGGCCAAAAACGCCGCGGCCGCCTTACGGGTGTCATCGGTGTCCACGCCCACGAACTGCACGGTGCCCCGCGCCGAGCGGTAAGCCGACTCTAGCAGCGGCATCTCGGTCTGGCACGGGTAGCACCACGAGGCCCAGAAGTTAAGGACGAGCGGTCTGCCCCTGAAGTCGGCCAGGGTCAGCTGGCGGCCGGGAGCTAGCACTTCGGGCAGGGAGAACGCTGGCGCCGGCCGGTCGGTCCGGTCGATGAGGGCATACACGACCCCCGTCGCCGAGTGGGACAGGTCGGTGACAACGGCGGCCGCGACCAGGGCCGAGACAGCTATGGCCCCGGCCAAGGCCCACCTTTTCCGCCGGCCCGGTCGCGGTGGCCTCTCCACCTCGCCGGTGCCTTTGCCGCTGCCCTCGCCGGCCTGGCCCTCCGCGACCCGGCCCTCGCCGGCCTGGCCCTCCGCGGGTTGGTCCTCAGCGCGTTGGTCCTCAGCGACCCGGCCCTCGCGCACCGGAACCTCATCCGCCGCGAACTCGTGCTCGGTTGTCATCCGGTCCCATACAAACACAAGCTCGGGTACCGTTATCCGCTCATCCGGTACCGCTGACCGGGACCGAGCCGGGCAAGTTAGCCACCGGGGGCGTGGGCTCCGCACGGAGGGAGCCGAGCAGTAGGGGGACCAGGTAACCGAAGGCGGCAAGCGCGGCGCCCACGAACATCAGCGCCATGCCGGTGAACCTGACCAACGACCTGGCGTCGGTGAGCAGCCCGCCGACGCCGGCGAGCGCCACGCCGCTGAACCCGATCCAGGCGGCTATTCGTGCAGCCCTCGAGGCCGCCCTCAGGCGGACGGCGAGCCCTAGGGACGCCAATGCCAGCAGGAAGCCGAAGACGGCGTGGACGAGGAACACGATTTCGCCCTTGGCGGGCAAGCCGCCGCTTGGACGGCTGACGGGTACCGAGAGCAACGTCATGATCCCCAGCACGAACTCGGACCCCACGAGAATGGCGAAAAAGGTCGCCACCCGGGCGGTGGCCCGCTCGACCGTCACCTCTGGCCGGGGCTGTAGCACGCCGGCCGCGTCCACGGGGCCGCCGACGCCTTGGCCGGCGCGACCCGGAGGGCGGGTCTTGCGCTCTCTGTATGCCTCGGGGTCCTCGTGGACCAGCTGCCACCAGCCGGCGATGGCGATGAGGGCAAAGATGGGCCATTCGACGGAATAGGCCCAGCTGAGGCCGTTGCCAGCCAGCGCCCTGGTCGCCTGCCACCAGCCGGCCAGCACGCACGCGGGGGCCACGATCACGACGGCCAGGTGCAACAGCAGTGCCCGTGGGGAAAACCAACGCTTCAGCAGAGATATTAAGGGTAACTACTCACGCCTGCTGCCATGGCCTCGCACCAAGGAGCCGTCGGCTTTGCGGGTCACCGTGTACCGACGACGCTTTTGATGGTATTGGCCAGCACTACGGCAAAGGAGGACCTCGTTGCCTCCGTTTGCGGTCCTGGGTCGGTGTCCAAGACGTAGCGGGTGTCGCCGGTAGCGTCGATCACGTAGGCGAACTCGCTGTGCCCGACCATCGAGCCGCCGGGAAGGTTGACGACCTCTATCCCGTAGGAAGCCCAGACCTGCCGCAGCTGGGGGAGCGAGCCGGTGAGATAGCGCCAGTTTGCGACCCGCGCCAGCCCCTCCTGCCGGTCGAAGGCCGCAAGGTAGTCCGGGGCGATAAAGCGCGGGTTGGCATTGATGGCGATCATGGCTACGCGCCGGGTGTCTGCGCCCAGATAGCTGTCGGCCGTACGGAACTCCTGAGCGATGACCGGGCAGTCGCTAGTGCATGTGTCGTCCAAAAAGGTGAGAGCGATCGTTTTTCCACGCAAGCTGGTGAGCGACACGGGCCTGCCGTACTGGTCAACCAGGCTGAAAGCAGGGGAAGGCTTATCGAAGGCCGCTGGTGTCCCGTCGATGGCTTCGGCGAGGACCGGGTCGGCGCGGGGGTTCAAAGACGCGGCCGCCATGGGGACTGCCCCCAAGAGGATGACCCCAACGGCACCGACGGCGGCGACTGCCCGGAAGGTGAAGGTCGGGTCGGCCGCCAGCCGGTCCCTCAGGGACTTGCTGGCTGTTGAAACCGCCGCGACCTGTGCGACCGTGCTCTGGTCGACAGGGCGTACCTTTGTCAGGGCCAAGTACCCGGCGATGAATACGACGGTCATTGGGATCATGCTGTTGGGGTCGGTACCCACGCCTCCCATGAAGCCGAGGTCCTCGACCAGCACCCAGTCGGCGAGGCACAGGACCGTCCCGGCGACGACACCGACGAAGACCAGCCGAGGGCGGGCGCTGAGGAACACCCCACCGATCCCAGCCAAAGCGACCACGACGAAAAGGTTGACACCCCACCCGTGGGCTGCGTCGAACTTGGCGAAGGCGGCCACCCAGGAAGACAGCACGTGAGGCTGAGGGGTCGCCGACATCTGGCGGGCCATGGTCGTGAGCGCGCCTGGGGTGGCATTCCGGTCGGGTTGACCCTGCCAGAAACCTCGGCCAGGCCAGGCCTGCAGCAATGCCATGCCCAGCAAAAACAGGCCCATGGCACGCAAGATCAACCGACCGGACCGGG
>DATKHZ010000049.1:0-10111 GCA_035509995.1 Acidimicrobiales bacterium
ACCCATTCCGCATCTCCCACATGGATGTTGAGAAGCAGCAGACAGCTTGGCCGAGGAAACCCCGCGACATTGCAGATAGATACGAGCAGCTGCTCGGGAGCGCGGCTCGTCATAGTAGCCCCAGGGACCTGATTACTATCACTGGTGGCCTCCGCTGACGGTATTTGCACATACCTAGGGAAGATATACGCTGCCCGAGGGAGGTGCAAGAGAGCCGGGCACAGCGATCGCGCACATGGAGCGTGGCGACCTCAACCGCGCTTCGGCAACCTTCGACTTGGGAGGCCTGCTCATCTAGGAAGACCTAGCCTCCAAGCGGAGCCTTTGCCTCCAAGGCGTGTACTGGCCGGCCTCTGGTAACCAGTGGATGCTGCGGCGGATGACGCTTTTACCGTCGCCGGGCACCCCGAAACCCTTATGCGGGCCAAGCTCGCCCGTGCGTCGGCGCCAGAATGGTCCTAGACCGGTCCCTCGTGACCAGCATGGAGCATCCGCCGTCTCTGTGCGTAGCTGACAGCGAGGCTGAGCACCCCGTCAACCTCGTGTTGCCATCAAAGCTGCTATACGGCTCTACACACCGCCCTTGACTAGAGGTAGGCGGACGGGATGCCCGCGTCCTCCACCAAAAAGAACCATGCGATGGAGTCCCCCCGGTGGAGGAATCGCGTAGGCTGCTAGACTTAGAGAGCCATCTCGGCATCGTTGGCAGGATCGAACGCTTCGCGCGTCCCAGACCCGAAGGACATTCACGCTTATGTCGAAGAAAGGGATCTTCTCGATGGCCATTACGCCCCTGTGCCCTGTTCTGCATCAGCTTGTCCGGGATTTGGGTTTCTTGGACTATGCCTGTCACT
Source organism: Acidimicrobiales bacterium (assembly GCA_035509995.1). Taxonomy (GTDB): domain Bacteria; phylum Actinomycetota; class Acidimicrobiia; order Acidimicrobiales; family Palsa-688; genus Fen-671. The sequence continues at coordinate 855 of DATKHZ010000049.1, forward strand.
CTCATGCGGATGGCGCAGGCTTAGCAAGTCCGGTCGACCACGTCGGGGGACCAGGAATATGCGATTTCACGTAGTTGGGCTTCCGCACAGTCAGACCACGAAGGCCTTCTCATGGTCTGCCTTCACCGACAAGGTGCGGAAATTCTGCAACATGATGACCTCACTGGAGCACGAGGTCTACCTTTACGCCTCTGAACACAACGAAGCCGCCTGCACCGAACTGGTTACGTGCATCACCGAAGATGAACAACGAGCACTGGTGCCCAGCATGGCAGAGACATTCGTCGCGGACGAGCCCCAGTGGGCGCTCATGAACGGGCGTGCGATCGACGGGATCCGGGTACGGGTACGCCCCAACGACTTCATATGCCTCATCGGTGGTGTATGTCAGAAACCGATTGCAGACGCGTTCCCGGCTTCTATGTGCGTCGAGTTCGGTGTCGGCTACACAGGCGTTTTCAGCAACTACCTTGTGTTCGAGAGCTACGCTTGGATGCACACGGTGTACGGTCACATGCAAGGTGCATACGCGGCTGACGGGCGCTTTTACGATGCAGTTATCCCCAACTACTTCGAGGTCACGGACTTCCCCTTTTCGGCTGACAAGGACGACTATTTCCTTTATATGGGCCGGCTGACACATCGGAAGGGCTACAGACTTGCTGCGGATATCTGTCGTCGAGAAGGCTTGAGACTGAAGATGGCGGGGACTGGGGATTCTCCGCCAGAGGGCGTGGAGTACCTCGGCGTTGTCGGCCCCGAGGAACGCGGAGAGCTCATGAGCCGAGCGAGAGGTCTCCTCGTTCCCACTCTTTACATTGAGCCCTTCGGTGGAGTGGCGGTCGAGGCGATGCTGTGCGGAACCCCCGTCATCACGACGGACTGGGGTGCCTTCACCGAGACGGTGCGACACGGGATCACCGGGTTCCGTTGCCGAACGTTCAAAGAATTCCGTGAGGCCACGACGGCCGTGGGAGGCTTGGACGCACAAACGATCCGGGACTATGCCGTTGCCACGTTCTCGACAGAAGTGATCGCAACCAAGTATGAGGCCTATTTCGAGCGTCTGCTGACCCTGTGGGGAGAGGGTTTCTACTCGGACTGAGGCGTCGAGGGCGGCGTCGCAGTCGTTTGACGTGGCACAAGTGTCGTGCCACGGCATGGTTGCCGACCCGTGAAGGCCTAGAGCCAAGTAACCCACACCCGTTGGTGAGTCGTGCAGCTGGCTCGACTGAGCGCTTGACGGAAGTGCGCGATCAGCGGGCACTCGATCCTTGTCACAAGGGTCAGGATAACCGGGCGTTGTTGGGCCACGACAGACCGCGCGGGCGATGATGCCCCGGCCGTCAGCGACGAGGCGCAGACGACCCGCAGACCGTCGGCTCAGCGTCCTAGCTGGCGACAACGTTGCTCCAATCGCAGAAAAGCCGGAAAACTGTCCACACGGGTTACGCGAGCGATTATAATGCTGTCATGTTCGATGCGGTTTTGGCGCGGGGACTTTCGCGTGATGGTTCTCGTGTCCCTCTCGCTCTTCTCCGGATTCGGAGAAGAGCGCCTTTCATAGGTTCAGCCGTTCTGGTCGCGCTTGTTTCGGCAGCGTGCTCGGGCCCAACCTCGGGTTCCACCACAACCACAACAACCGCCCTAAGCGCAACCGCCGCTTCCAACCAACTTGTAAACGAAGGTTTGGCTGCCGAACGGGCGGGGAACCTGAACCAGGCCTTTGTGGACTACCGGGCTGCCGCCGTGCGGGATCCCGGGAACATTTATGCTCACTACGACCTGGGATATATATACCAATTGCGCGGCTTAGTTGCGGAGGCAACGAGTGCCTACGCGACAGTTCTACAAATCAACCCGAAATTTTCGCGTGCCCTATATAACATGGGGGTGCTCGAAACGCCGTTCAACCCCTCGGGCGCGAAAGGGTACTATCTTCGAGATCTCCAGGTTGAGCCCAACAACGCCTCTGCCAACTTCAACCTTGGAGTTCTCATGATCAAACACGGCGAGAAAACAAAGGGTTTCCTCTACCTCGAATACGGTCTGCGCCTGGACCCTGCCCTCGCAGCCTACATCCCGGCGGGTATAACGTTCCCTTCCACGAAGCAGACGGCAACCAAGACCGCCAAAGGGCCGAAAACGGGGACGACTACCAAAACGACCTAGCTGAAGCGGAGTGAGGGACCCGGTCCTTAGATAAGGAGGAACCCACCTTGACGGGGGCCGTCCTTGATTGCAACGAGGTTGGCGCAAACGTAAGGGATTTTGTGCTCTTCATGCCACTGGCTGGGAAAGTACGTGACCAGCCGGCTCACCTGGAAGCGACATTTGATGGAAGGAACGAACTGGGCGTACTGGCGGTCGGTGAAGTACCAGAAGGAGTTCTCGTTGTAGAACGCGACGTGGGTGGGATCCTGATACGCACCACGTCCATCGGTGCTCGGTGTGAGCGATAGCACCATCCCCCCGTGTGCGAGTACACGGTAGAGCTCGTTGAACAAAGCGATTTTGTCGGGAACGTGCTCGAAGAAGTCCACGGCACGGACGAGGCCCACGCTCGAGTCCGGTAGGTCGATCCCCAATGAGATGTCGGCGACGATGTCTACCCCCGCGCGGGCGTGCTGGTCGAGGCCGAGATAGCCGGCTGGTTTGTTGTGGGCGGCCCCGAGGTCCAAGGCCGCCAAACCATGCCGCTTCGCCCAGGCCAGTGCGTTCGGCTCCACGTAGCGGTCGTACAGGTCGACAGTCTCTTTTTGGATGCGGGCGTTGGTCTCAGCCTCCCGCTGGGTGTTCTTCTTGTGCATGCGCTGCAAGTAGACGCACTCGTCTAGGCGGTGGAAGTCCGAGAGCTGGAAAAGCCGGCACATGAGATCTTGATCGTCGAGCACATCTTTGCTCGCGTCGTAACCACCTGCCCTCTCGTACACGTCACGGCGGAACGCACGCACGTGATTGGGGGCGTACCAAATGTAGCTCACGTTGTGCGGGTAGGCCTCCATGGCATCGCACCGCAGTACGGCCCGCCCGTTGACCTTGGTCTCCCGGTACACCCAGCCGTTCCTTTCATCGAAACGGGTGTCGTCCCGTGTCCCGTCCTCTTTGATCTGGGCGAAGTCGCTGAACACGAACCCGACCTTACGGTTGTCATCGAAAGCTTTTACGATCAGCTCCAAGGCGTCGGAGCGAAGCTCGTCGTCATGGTCCAGCTCCACCAAAAGCTCCCCCCGCGTGACCGAGCAGGCATGGCGCTTGGCCGCCCCAACGCCGTCGAGGTCGTCGTTCACAAGCACCCGCATCCTGGGGTCCTCAGATGGCGGACGCCAGCGTGCCCCCTGGTTGAGCACCACCACCCACTCCCAGTCCTCGTAGGTCTGAGCGAGAAGGGTCCGCAAGCAGTTGTCGAGGTAACGCGGCTGGTGACTCGGCGTGAAAACGCTCACTCGCGGCTTTACCCCCGGGCCGCGGGGGCTCGTGGGAGCAGCCGCGCTGGAACTCGCCGGGGTAGGCTTAGGGGGGCTCGCTGGAGCAGGCCTTTGGGGCCTGGCCGGAGCGGGCCCACGGGTGGTCGGAGTGCGGGTACTCATGATCTCTTCGTACCAGCTTTGCCGGTGTGGTTGGCGGACCCCGCAGCCGGCGGCGAAATGGGTACCTTGTGGACGCCAGAAAGTGCCCTACGAGGAACCTCTGAGGAAAGGGAGCGACTACAGCAAGAGGAGGTCTTGGATTTCCGCTCCGAAGGGCGAAAGACCGATCCGAAAGCGGCCACGAACGGGGAGAACCGTAAAACGGTGAACAGCCCGATTAGCTCATTTCGGGGGGTCCTCGCTACTTCGGGTACAAGGCGGCGTGCCGACCAAGACCAGACCGCTCGCATAGCCAGACGGTCGCGCAATAATACCGTCATCGAATCAGCGACAAGAGTCCAGGCACGATCGTGCAGATGCATCGTGCCACGACGCATATATTATGACCTATGCCATGGGCAGGGCGTAGAACCGGACAATTACGCCTGACGTGGTGGTGCCCTCATTACGGATGGTGAACCAAAGGTTCGTGATCTTCGGTGGCGTGAACTCAGGGTTGTAGAGAAGGGTGGAAGCCGGCTGCAGTAGGTGCAGGCTTGTCGCAGTGCCGGGTGAGAACGTATAGACCGTCGCGCCGCCGTTGGTTGTCATGTAGACGGTAGGGGGTTTGAAGACATCGTTCTGCAGCCTCCACCACAACGACAGATTCAATTGGATGGTCGCAACGATCGCTTGTCCCGGGCCGGCCGAGGGCACGGGGACGAACTGGTTGAGACCCGTTGAGACGATGCCCAGGGGTCGCATCGACCCGCAACGGTCGGTAGTCCTCTCCACCAGCTGCCATGAGAGGTCGGCGGCCACTTGGCGATAGCGGCATTCGACCGCGATCTGAGTGGCGGGGGGTTCAAACGTGGGGTCAAGGTCGTCGGGTGCGGCCGGTGGCTGGCGGAGGATGTACTTGGGTGCATCGGAGGAGGCGAGGTAGTGCACGTCGAGTTTGTCCAGTGACGTGGTGTAGGTGCTGTAACCCTGAAGACCAGGCAGGGGGTCGAACCGCAGGCTTGGATATGCCCAGATGACCGTCTGCTCCCAGGGGTCGACATCTACAGTGTGGCCCTCCATGTGGGCCAACATCGAGGGGGGCACAAGGTACTCTGACTGGAGCGCCAGACGCGATGATTCGATCTCCGCCGAACGCCTCCCAGGAGATACGAGGGTGGCGACCTCGCGGGCGAAGTTCCCTGCGCCGGTGCCGGGGCGGATGAGATCGGTCGGGAAGGACGCGACAATTCCGGCGGTCAGCGACGTTACCAACACCCCACCCGCGAGTGCCGTGCGCCACCGCCACGTGCGAAGCGCCGGTGCGAAGGCGGCAACCACCAGCGGTGCGGTCGCGAAGAAAACCGGGACGTGGTAGACGTCGAAGCGGACGAAGCCTTCTTTGAAGAGCTGCCAGACGACGACCAGGGACACGAGGCAAGTACCGAGCCGGGCCCGGAGCGGTAACCTCCAACTGGAGCCTACGACCAACCCCACCACAAGCGCCGCTAGCAGAGCCGCCAGCCAATACGTGTACTCTTCGGCAGGGTATGGCGGAGGACCCGATACAGCGGAGCTGTAACCGCTAATGATGGCCGCGCTCCCGCGAACGAAGGCGAAGATATTGCTGAAACCGTTACCTGTCGCGAACCACGCTACAGCCAATGTCGGAACCGACCCGAGCGCAATCAGCGTTGTGGCCAAACGCCGCCCGCCTTGAAGCGACACGACCGTGATAACCAAGGTCACGGCCATACCCACGCCAGTGCTGACATTCACCAAAGCGAGGATCGCGAGGCCGATACCGGAACCTAGCCATAGCAGTTGAGGCGCAGGCCGATCGGCCGGTCGGCTGAGCGCGTATACGCACCCAATTAGGGTTAGTGCGAGTGCCTTCTCGGGCTCACCTGTGTAGAGGAAGGCGACGACATTGATTGAGACGGCTCCCGCGACGAACGCTACGACGAGGGCAGCAGCGAGCGGCACGGTTTGGCGCAAAGACCAAATGAGTGTTGCGAATACCGTGGTGTACAAGGCGAGCAAGAAGACGAACGCCAAGATGGCCGTGGCCGTGAAATACAACGGCCAAACTGCGAGGAACCCGAGCGGCCCGTACGCGAAGACAACGTGAGTACCGAAGGGCAATCCTTGGTGTGCCGACATTTCGAGGGCGGCCATCCAACCCGGGTCGAAACCATTGGTGGGTACCAATGAGGCGGCGCCGTAGGGCCAAGACAGCACCGCCATTATCAGTCCCAGCGCTAGATTGGAGCTCAAGACGAAGCGCCCGGCGTCTCGCCAAGCAAGCCCATGGTGGGGCGGTGGCTTGGCGACTGGCTGGGTAGCTCGGAGGGCCTCTGGGCGGGTAGTCGGCGGGGGGACGTCCCGACGAGCGTGCAGGCCCTTCGACATCCGCACGATCATAGCCACTCCTACAACCACTGAACGCCACTGGCCACCCGCGCAAAGCACTGGCGCGACCGGAACTCTTGCGACACCACGAGTGTCAAGAAATGCCTCAAAGGCGAGGAAACAAGAAAGAAAGAACGGCCTTCCGGCACCGACGACCACGTGGAGCGCGTGCGACGACGATAAGCGCGGTCTCCCCATTATTCGAGTAGGTCTGGGCGCTACCATCTAGCGAATCCGGGCCTGCCTGAGTTGCTCATTGGGTGAGAAAAGGGCGAAATGGACGCGATAACACACAACTTCTCGAGCACATCGCGCCACTGCGTCACCGCGCCGGCAACGCCGGCGGACAGGCTCGAGGAGGCAACAGCTCGTGCCTGAACTGACCAAGGCGGCCTACCCTCGCGAGACCGATGGGGACATCGCCCGGCGGTCTGCGACCGAAGCACTACAGCGCCTGGAGCTGCTGGCTGATGTCTCGAGGGCCCTCGATACCACCACAAAGGATTACGAGCAGGCGGTCCGGCGGGTAGCGGAAGTTTGCGTGCCGACCTTTGCCGACCTGTGCGCCATCGAAATGGTGGGCCCTGGGGGCCAGCTCAAGACGGTCGCGTACCGGACCGAAGCGGGCAGTGGCCTCAACGGGCCGAAAGCGTGGGCGCCGATCGGGTCCCCGCACGCCCAAAGCTCTGCCGTACTGGCCTTCGAGGGTAACGAGCCAGCCGGGGCGATCAGCGAGCTCCGCCAGCGGCTCAAGGCCGAGTCGTTGCTGCTGGCGCCGATCGCCGAAGGCGGGATAACGGTCGGGTACTTCGTGGCCGCGACCGGGCCCCACCGGCGTGCCTTCCGGCCGTCGGCTCTCAGGGTCGGCGCGGAAGTGGCGAGCCGACTGGCAGCCGCCCTCGACCGCAGCACCCTCCACAGGGAAATGGAAGAGGCCTCCAAGGAACAAGCGCGTGCGGTACGACGCCTCCGGCGTCTAGCTAACGCCGCGGCCAAGCTGGCCGGTGCTGCCACCCCCCATGAGGTCCTCAAGGTCGCGTGCATGGAGGCCCGGGCCATCCAGGAGGCCGACGGCGCCATAGCGCGGTGGTGGATGCTCGATGGGAGCATCGTCGAAGCTCGTTCCGGCCAGGTCGACGATGAGCTGGCCGAGCAAGCCTTCACGGAGACCAATGGCCGGCGGGTGGCTCGCAACCCGGGATGGGTCGCGTACCCACTCCTACCCAACCAGGTCCGGCGGCGAGCGGCGCTGGTCGTGTTCGCGCGCCGGGAGCTCTCCAGCGAGGAAGAGCTCGTGTTAGCCTCCCTGGCCTCCCTGATCCCGGTCGCGTTCGAGCGCGCCGTTGGGACCGGCGCCGCACTTGCTCAAGAAGCGCGCGTTAGGGCCGTCGTGAGCACCTCGCCAGTGGCGCTTATCGGCCTCGGGGCCGGGGCAGAGGTCACCCTGGCCAACCCCGCGGCGCAACGTCTCTTCGGCTGGGACGGAGGGGCGGGCGCCGTGGTGCCACCCCCAGCCGTCAGGGCCGCTTTCCAGGAGCTTGCCGAGCACGTCCGAATTACGGGGGGCGTGGCGAACCGGGTCGTGTCGGCTGAGCCTTTCGAACTGTCCCTTTCGGCTGCCCTGATGCCAAGGGTCTCTGACGGCGCCGACGAGCTGACGGTCCTTGTGGCGGCAACCGACCTGAGCGAGGTCAAGCGTGCGGAGCGGGTGCTGGTGCAAGCCCAAAGGCTCGAAGCCATGGGCCTGGTCGCCGGTCGGGTTGCGCACGATTTCAACAACCTGCTCACGGTCATCATCGGCTACACAGAAGTCCTTGGGCGCAACCCCGAGGCCGAGGCGCAACGTGTCGCCGTAGCAAACATCAACCGGGCCGCCAGGCGAGCGGCCTCACTGACCCAGCAGCTGCTCGGGCTCGCCAGGGCCCCGCATGAAGGCGCCACTGCGGTTGACCTGGCGGGTGAGCTGCGTGACCTGCTCCCAGTCTTCGACCGCTTGGCGGGCCAGGCTGTCAGCACCACCGTCAAGTTGCCGGACGAGCCTGTGGTCGTCTCCTTGACCCCCGCCGGTGCCGAACAGCTGGCGCTCAACCTGACCCTCAACTCCAGTCAAGCCATGGAAAGTGTAGGCGGCTCGCTATTGATAAAGCTCGCGCTCGTGACCGACGGGACCGACGGCGCTGGCGCGCCGCACGTGCCGCCCAAGCCGGCCCCGTCGGGCTGGGCAGTGCTGACCGTGGCCGACAACGGGCCTGGGATGACCGAGGAGGTGCGAGCACGCTGCCTCGAGCCGTTCTTCACCACCAAGGACAGCAACCGCGGCACCGGGCTCGGGCTTCCCACCGTGCACGCCCTGGTTGGCGAGGCAGGAGGCCACCTCGAGATCGAAAGCGTCCTCGGCCAGGGGACAACCGTGGTGGTCTGGCTGCCGCTCCGGGAGGGCCCGCCCGTGGTGAGCGAAGACACGCCCGGCGAGGCCTGGCCCGCGGGCAAGGTGATCTCAGGGCGAGCGCTCCTGGTCGAAGACCAACATGAGCTGCGAGAACTGGGGGCTCGCGCGCTGCAAGAAGCCGGCCTCGAGGTCACCAGGGCAGGCGACGGGGAAGCCGCGCTGAAAGCAGCCAGGAGCGGCGGCCCATTCGACGTGCTGGTGACGGACGTGATGTTGCCCGGCCGCTCGGGCCTCGAGGTGGCGAGCGCCTTGCACGCGGGCACGGCTCAGCTGCCGGTGTTGTTCGTAACAGGCTACTCGGAGGCAGCCGGGGCGCTCCCGGCCGAGGGGCCCCACACCCATGTCCTTCACAAACCGTACCGGCCCGAAGAACTTGTGTTCAGCGTGGCAGTCCTGCTAGAGGCAAGGGCGCTCAACCCGGAGGCTTAGGGCTCGAAGCGGTAACCGACACCCCTCACGGTCGTCAGCCAGCGGGGGTTCTCTGGGTCCTTTTCGATCTTGTAGCGGAGCCTGCGGACGTGCTCGGTCACCGTGGCCTCGTCCTGCCACCCCGGGCGGGAAGCCCACACGTGCTCCAAGAGCTGGCCGCGGCTGAAGACCTGGCGGGGTGACCTGACGAAGAAAGCCAGCAGGTCGAACTCCTTGGCCGTGAGCTCCACTGGGCGCTGGTCGACAAAGACGTCCCTCGTCCGCTCGTCTACGACGACGCCGTCGATGGGGGGCGTGGCTTCGAGTGACTCGGCGTTCGAGCGTTGTGCACGGCGCAGGACACTGGCGACGCGAGCAGCCAGCTCCAACGGCGCGAACGGCTTGACCAGGTAGTCGTC
>DATKHZ010000050.1:0-2024 GCA_035509995.1 Acidimicrobiales bacterium
ACTCGTCCACCACGACGCGGGCAAAGGCTGCCTGGATGTCGTTGGCCGCAAAGGACGTCATCGCGACAAGATCACGGTCTGCACAAGATCACGGTGTGCACAAGATCGCTGTGTGGCCCAAGATCGCAGTGTGGCCCAAGATCACCGCCTGGCCCAAGATCACCGACTGGCCCGAGATCACCGTGTGAGACAGTACACCGCCCTCTCGGCAAGCTTTACCGGCCCCTCCTCGGGCTCGGCGGCGCGGCCGCTCGTGTTGCTGCATGGCTTCACTCAGACGGGAGCATCGTGGGCCCCCGTTGTCGCCGAACTGGGAAGCCGCCTCCCCATCATCCTCCCGGACGCGCCCGGCCATGGGGGGTCGTCCGAGGTCAGGGCGGACCTATGGCGTACCGCTGACCTGCTGGTCGAGACCGTGGGCAGGCCGGCGTTGTGGGTGGGTTATTCGATGGGCGGGCGCATGGCCCTTCACGTTGCGGTTGCCCACCCCGACCAGGTCGAGGGCCTCGTGCTGATCAGCGCCACACCGGGTATCGAGGCCACCGAAGAACGCGAGGCCCGTCGCGCAGCCGACGATGCCCTCGCCTCACGCATCTTGACCGAAGGCACCGAGGCCTTCCTCGCCTTCTGGCTGGCTCAACCGCTCTTCGGCACCCTGCCGCCCGAAGGCGCTGGCCGCGAGGCCCGCCTGGCGAACAGGCCAGAGGGACTGGCATCGAGCTTGCTGCTCGCCGGCACCGGTTCTCAGGAGCCCCTGTGGGACCGGCTCGCCCAGCTCCGAGAGCGCCCTCTGCCGGTCCTGCTGGTAGCCGGCGCGCTCGACCGGAAGTACAGCGACCAGGCTGCTCGGATGTCTTCGGCGATCGGCCCAAGCGCCCGCGTCCTCATTGTGAACGGCGCCGGCCACGCCTGCCACCTCGAACAGCCGCACATTGTGGGGGCGGCTATCAGGGCCTTCGTTGACGAGATCGTCCTACCCTCGGCCCGGCACGCCAGCAGCTCAGAGGGCGAGCCCAACGGCGAGTAGCAGCCCCAGGGCTAGCTGAGCGCGTCCGGTCGCGCCCAGTACCGGGATCAGGGCCGGCCCCTCCGCACCTTGTGCCACTGCTCGTATGGGCAACGCGGCCAACGGAAGTACCGCCAGGCCCAGGAGAGCCCAGGGACGGCTCACAGCGATAGGCGCGATCGCCACGACAGCCCCCAGGACGCAGCCCTCGTAGAACCACCGGGTCGCGGTCGGGCCTAACCGGACGGCGAGCGTCCTCTTGCCTGCGGCGGTGTCGCCGGGAATGTCCCGCAGGTTGTTCACCACCAGCAACGACACGGCCAGTAAGCCGACCGGCAGGGCGGTGAGCAACTCCAGGCCCGTCAATTTCTCGGTCTGAACGTAGGCCGTCCCCACCGTCGCCACGACGCCAAAAAAGGCGAACACCGAAACCTCGCCCAGCCCCACGTACCCGTAGGGGCGTGGCCCGCCGGTGTAGAGCCACGCTGCTGCCACGCAAGCAGCGCCGACAGCCACGAGCCACCATCCCGCCACGGCCGCCAACGCCAACCCGGCGACGCCTGCAACGGCGAACGAGATGAGGGCTGCCCTCCTCACCGCCCCCGGCGAAGCCGTCCCGGAGGCGACCAGCCTGAGCGGGCCTACGCGGACGGCGTCAGTTCCCCGGACCCCGTCGCTGTAATCGTTGGCGTAGTTGACGCCCACTTGGAGCGAGACGGCGACGACACCGGCCAGCAGCGCGCGCCACCAGATGGCATGCCCGTAAGCCGCCGCGGCGCCGGTACCCACAAGGACCGGGACCACCGAGGCGGGCAGAGTACGCGGGCGGGCGCCGACGAACCAGGGGTGCCGCACATCTCTCTTGTCGACCATCCTCGAAGGCCTTCCTTGTCGGCGTCCCAACATCAGCTCGCTCTCAGCAGAGCGCTGGCGGCAAACTAGCTAATGTGGCCGATCTTGTCGCAATAGACCTGCCAGGCGGCCCGCACTTCGTCGAGCAGCTGCGCGCCGCCTGGGA
>DATKHZ010000051.1:0-2217 GCA_035509995.1 Acidimicrobiales bacterium
GGCTCTGGTTTTTCGGTGACGAATGGGATTTCCTTATCACCCGTGGGCTCCGCTACGGGCCGACAAACCCAGAAAGCATCTGGTTCCCGCATAACGAGCACTGGTCAACGCTGCCGGTCCTACTTTGGCGAGGTTTGTTCAGCGTTTTTCATTTGAGCAGCTACTGGCCCTACATCGTGCCGGTGCTCCTCGCCCAGGTCGCCGTGATGCACTTGACCTGGCGGCTGAGCCGCCGCGCGGGCGTAGGCCCCTGGGTCGCGACCGCAGCTGTCGCGCTGCTCGGTTTCCTCGGGGCTGGCGCCGAGGAACTCACCTGGGGCTTCCAGATCGGCTTCGTCGGCTCGGTCCTCTTCGGCTTGCTGGCCTTCGACCTGCTTGACAGGCCTTTGCCCGGCCAGGCGGCTCATCGGGCGGGAACGCTCGCCTCGCTCGCGCTGCTAGCCAGCTTGATGTGCTCGACCATCGGCGATGCGATGGTCCTCGGTGCGGCGGTGTTGGCGTTCGCTCGCATGCCCAAACGGGAAGCGGTCAGGGTGCTGGCACTGCCTGTGGTCGCCTACGCCCTCTGGTTCGTGGTCGTGGGGCGCCTGGGACTGACGGAACACTCCGATCAGTTCCCGCTGGCCAGGTTCACGGGCGTCCCAAGCTTTGTGTGGAGCGGGCTTTCGTCCGCCCTGGGCCAGGCTTTCAACCTCGAAGGTGCGGGCGCCGCGATCCTGGTCTGCCTCGGAGCGTGGGTCGTTTGGAGAAGCGGATCTCTTTGGCAGCAAAACCCCGCGCTCATCGGGCTTTGTGCCGCAGCTGTTGCCTTTTACGCGCTAACTGCTCTCGGCAGGGACGCCGGAACGGTAAACCCGGGGCTGTCCCGTTATGTGTACGTGGCAATGGCGCTCCTGCTACCGGTCATCGCCAAGCTCCTGAGCCCCGCTGGGCAATCCCACGCGGCGCGCTGGGCGGCGGTGGCGCTGCTCGCGTTCACCGCCCTGGGCAACGTGGGCCAAGCGCGGAGCTGGGCCAGCTCGCGCGTCGCCTTTACCTCCGGGCTGAAGACAAGTGTGCTGGCGGTGGGAAAACTGCTCGGTTCTGGCGTCCAGGACGTCTCGGGGCCAGCTGCAGCTCCGGTCAACTTCGACCCGAACCTTTCGGCATCTGCCCTCGCGGCCCTGCAGCGGTCCGGTTGGTTGCGTCACGCTGCCCTCACCCCGCTCGAACTGGTAAATGCACGCACTCTCCTCGCTGTCGGGGATTGGAACGGCTCGGCCACATCCCTGACGCGCCAGGCGCTGTTCACGGGAAAATTCTCCTATGAAAAGGCCAGTTTTGCGCGGGCGCTAGTTGGTGCCGGGCACTGCGTGACGTTTGTGCCGAGTGTGACAAGCCCGCCTTTCCAGGTGTGGCTACGCATACCTCCAGGCGAACCGGCGGCGTCGGTGCAGGTCAGCGTCCCCACCCCCCCACCGGGGGCGACCCAATACGTGGCCGCGGTACTTGCCCCGCCACGTGGGCCTTCTAGCTCCGTCGCCGTGCAGCTCGCGGTCCCGGCCGATGGGACCGGTTACCTGAGCGACAACGACCCGGGCGCACAACTGGTGCTCAGCTGGACCGGCGGCACGCCCCTCACGCTGTGCGGGCTCGCCGCAACCAGTTGAGATGGTCGTCTGAGACGCCTCGGGCTGGCGCGCCCGGCTTGGCCGGGCTTTTGTTCCCTGTCGCAGCTCGATCTCCGAAATCTCGCCCCATCTTGACTGGCGCTTATATGGCAGGTTTGGTGGCCATTGGCGCCGCGGCGCTGCTGCGTCAGTCGGGGTTGCCCGCTACCTCCACGATCTGGGCCGAGGATGGAAGGATCTTCTACGCGCAGGCGCTGCGCATGTCGTTCTGGCAGACGCTGGTCACGCCCCATGACGGCTACGGTCAACTTTTCCCACGGGTTGTCGTCCAAGTGGCGCGCCTCGCTACTGCCGGCCAAGCGGCGGAAATAATGGCCATCGCTGGCGCTTTCAGCCTGGCCGCAATTGCATGTTTGGTCTTCCACATGGCAAGAGCTCACATAGCCTCTCCGGCACTACGAAGCCTGCTCGCGGCCTCCATGGTGCTCCTCCCGGTCGCGGGCGCCGAGTTGCTCGACAATGTGGTGAACGTACCATGGTGGCTGTTTTTCGCCAGTTTCTGGGCGCTTCTTTGGCGGCCCAACTCGGCGCCCGGCCGGGCCGCAGC
>DATKHZ010000052.1:0-5920 GCA_035509995.1 Acidimicrobiales bacterium
ACTTCTCCAGCCCGGCCCGGACAACCATGGCCAGTTCGGAGGGGCTGCTGCCCTCGCAGTGGCGCCCGGGCGACTTCCCCATCACCAACCCCAACTCGACCGCCCGGGACTGGCCTGTCGCCGACATGGCCGAGGACCACCGCACCGGGGTGTGGTATTACACGGCACCGCTGCCGTCGGGGGTGTTCACCTACGGGTTCTACGTCGACTGCCCCGATCCCTCCGGCCACAGCTGCACCGAAGTATCCGATCCGAGTAACCCTCCGTGGAATACCCGCCACGGAGTCGCCGTCGGCTCAGTGGAGGCTTCCAGTCAGGTCTATGTCCCGTCTGACGCGGCCTTCGGAACGGTCGATTACTGGTGGCAGGGCCCAGCTCGTACCCGCGGCAAATTGGTGGACCTGCCCTACCCTTCGTCACCCGTCAAGGAGGCGGCGGGCGATAACCGCCTCGCCGTTTACACCCCGCCGGGCTACGACCCGCACCGCTCCACCTTGTACCCAACCCTGTACCTGAGCCACGGGGGCCCGGGCAACGAAGTGGACTGGTCAACGCGGGGCGACGCCGCCAACATTTTGAACAACCTGGTCGGCTCGGCCCAGGTGAAGCCGATGGTCGTCGTCATGACCAACTTCAACGGGTTCGCTTACGGCTGCGGCGAGCCCGGGTGGGCCCTCGACTACGACCAGGACTTGATCGATAACGTCATTCCGTACGTCCAAGCCCATTACCACGTGTCGCGGGACGCCTCGCAACGAGCCTTCGGCGGGCTTTCCTGCGGCGGTTACCTGGCCAGCTCGCTGCTGTTCGGTCATCCGAGCCAGTTCGGCTATTACGCGGTGATGAGCCCGATAGCCTTCTCGGCCACCCTTTCCCCCGCACAAGTCACCGCCCTCAGGCGAGTCGGCATTCTGGTCGGCGGGGGCCGGCAGGACCCGATTTTCCCTTATGCCGCCGCCGAGCTGGCCGACTTGGAAAGCCGAGGTACCAAGCCCATCTCCGACTTTGTCAACGGTGGGCACGAGTGGTACGTGTGGAGGATCCTGCTGCGGGACTTCCTGACGCGGGTGGCCTTTTTCCCCGTAGCTGCGGTTAGCTCTGAGCCGCCCGCACGCCCGTGAACTGCACTTTTCTGGGTTCAGCATGATCTTTTCTCCTCTTTGAATGCAGGACTATTGGTTCTCAGTGATGGCACGAGGTCTGGGCGTTCGGCGGCAGGGCCACCACGGTTGTTGATGGGGGCGTAAGGGCGCAGGCGGCGGACGGGGTAAGTGAGGTGCGCGAGCCGTTTTCCGCCCGAAGTTGGGACAAGAGCTGTTGCGACGAAAGCGTCGTCACCTGCGGGGTCTCAGCCCTGCGCGGCCCGGCTGACGACTGGCTGTTGTGGGTCATCCCCCAAACGAGGAGCAAAGCGGCGGCGGCGGCGAGCACGAAGAGCACGGCCCATGCGGCAGCCTGGCGCACGCGGGGCGTGGTCCGGGCGAGGGCGGCGGGGGAAGGGTTGTACTTGGGCGTTGCTTGGAAGATTGTCGCTGTCATGTAAATGACGATAAGGAAATTGCCTTGGGACCGCTTCCAGGCTGTCCCTGAGTTAGCTGAAGGGCGGGGCCAGGGTTGGCCCCGATTGTGCGCGCCTAGAGGCTGATTACGCCGTACCGTCCACGGGGTTAGCCCTCAGGCGCAAGCGCGGGGCCAGGGTCAACCCTGATGCGCAAACGCTGCGCGCCTGCAACCATGGGGTTGATGGGCTCCGCCCTTGACCGCCAAGCCACGCTTGCCGACCCTGGTACGGCTGAGGTGCCGGTGATGTTTACCGACGCGGAGCCGGCCGCCCTCGCCCGCGTAAGCTCTCCTGAAGGCCGTGCCCCGAAAGCGGCGGCCCCAACGCGCCGACGCTTGGCGGTCCTCCTGGTCGTTCTCGGCCTCGCCTCAGTTGGCTCGGTTGCCATCGGCGGGTACCTGTTGGTGCACAACTATCACCGCGACGGCTTGGGGCACTGGACTGCGGGCAGTTACTCGTATTACGGAACGTTGGGACTGTCACTGGTCCTAGGGTTGGCCGCCGGCCTTTGGCTCTGGTGGCGGGCACCTACCTTGGCAACTGGACGGTGGCTCTGGTTCGGCAGCATTTCCTTGTCGCTGTGGGTGATCGGGGACTATTGGCCCAGCGCCTGGGGCATGCAGCTGCAGCTGTTCATCTACTCTTACCGGCCGGCCCTGGCCATGGTCCTGCTCGGCTGGCCTACTGGGCGGCCTTCCCGCAGGGTGCGGCGGTGGATCCTGGGTTGGTTCGTCACGCAGTTCATCGTCCAAAACGGCTTGAACCTGTTCGGTGGAGGGCCTCCGAGCCCCGGTACGCATTGGCCGAGCGACCCATTGATGCCATGGGACGTCTCCTGGGTGGGCGCTGTCCCCGAAGCCCTACTGGACTGGGCGTTCTACCTCCTGCCGCCGGCTGCACTGGTCGTCATCCTGCTAAGACGCCTCCGGGGCCTGCCCTCGGGGGCGCGGCGCATCTCATTGCCCATGACGATCACGGGCGTGGCCGTGGCCGGGTCCGACGTCGTGACTGAAATTATGTCCCTGATACCAGAACACCTCCTTTGGGACAACTCGACCCAGCAAGCAACCATCTTGCAGACGCTGAACCTCACCCAGAACTACGCCCAATTGGCTATGGCGGCGCTGGGAGCGCTCATTGCTTTCCAGCTCCGCCAGCGAGGCGCCCGTGCGGGGGCCCGCCGCCTGCGCCTGGACTTGGGCCAGGCGGCACCAGTAGCCATGCCGTCGGTCGCGTTGCAAGGTCTCCTCGGCGACGGGTCCGCCCGGGTCCTCTACCCCAACCCGAGCGGTGACTGGATCGACGCCGACGGCGAAGCAGTCGATATCGACAACCCTGCTCGAATGGTGACCAAGGTTTTCGGGCCCCACGGCAGCGTCGTGGCTGCCATCGACACGGCACGTCAACGAGCCGTGCACCCCAGTCTGGTAGAGGTCGCGGCGGCGACGGTGCTTAGCTCCCTGCAGAACGACAAAGCCCAAGCGGAGGCCAATTCTCGCCTGACCGAACTGCACGCGTTGCAGCTGGAGCTGGTCAACGGGACCGACGACGCTCGCAAGAGCCTGGAAAGCGACCTTCACGATGGCGCTCAGCAGCGATTGGTGGGACTTTCGCTGGCCGCACGGCTGAGCGCCCGCTCGGGAGACAGCGAAGCTGTTCGCCAGCAACTGGCCCGCCAAGTCCGCCTCGCCCGGCAAGACGTACTGGCGCTGTTGGAGAGCGGCGTCCCAGTCCCCCTCCGCGCGGGGCTCGTGGGCGCCCTGCGCACCTTGGCTGCAACGAGCGCGGTCCTAACAGAGCTCGAGGTGGCCGGGGACCTGGGCCCGGACGACCCATTGGCGAAGGCCTTGTGGATGCTGGCGTCCGAAGCTGTCGCCAACGCCGAGAAGCATTCGGGAGCTTCACATCTGCGCATCGAGCTCGTGGTCGGGCCAGAGGTAGTGACCCTGCGGGTGAGAGACGACGGGTGCGGGGGAGTGAGCTCGCCGCCTCGTTCGATCGTGGAGAGGGTCAAACAGGTCCAGGGAGAGGTAGCAGTTGTGAGCCCCCCTGGGGCCGGTACCGAGGTGCTTGTCACCTGCGGCCGTGAAAGCCAACCGGCACCCGCGTGAGACCGCTCCGGGTTAGCTGGTCGCTCCTGGTGATCGGCTTGATGACGGTTTGTGCCGGTTGGGCCTACGTCACCCTGGAGGGAACAGCGGTCATCGACGGCAATGACGGCTCTTTCGTCACCTTTGTCGTTGCCCTGCTCCTCATCGCTGGCTTGCTCATGTGCCGGCGACGGCCCGATAGTTGGAGCGGCCCGCTCGTCCAGCTGAGCTCGATGCTTGCCTTCGCGGGCCAGGCCCGTTTTGGCATGGGTGTAGTCGGCCCGACGGCGGGCTTGATCTGGCTGGCCGCGCCCCTGGTGCCCGGAGCCCTGGCGTTGGTCGAGATAGAGGTGGGCCGGCGTGCCCTGAGAGCGTTCGTCCTCGGCCCGATGGCGCTTTCGCTGCTGCTCGGCACGGCGGTCGTACTGGCCGCCCGCGGTCGGGCGTGGGCAAACAGCCTTTGGTGGCAAACAGCCAAGCAGCAGGCGGGCCATGCGTTGGCGCGAGCGCTCTTTGCCGCCGACACGGTGGTGATTGTTATCGGCCTCGGGGTCGTCCTCGCCGCCTTGGTGCGAAAGCTATGGCGCGCTGACAATGCCTTCCGCAGGGTCATCAGACCGATTGCGGTGCCAGGGGCGGTCTGGGCCGTGGTCATAATGGTGTCCCAAGTCGCCTGCCTGCCGGGACCGGCATGGGCATTGGGCAAGACGACGGCGACTTTCGACACCGCAGGCAGCTTTTTGCTCGTCCTGGCGCCACTTTTGAGCACAGCCGTCTTCTTCAGCGGCGTCGTTTGGGTGGAGCTCATCGAACCTCGGCTGGTGCGTACATCGGCCGGTATCGCTTTGCGTACAGAACCAGGATCACGAGACGTGCAGGCCTACCTGGCCGGAGCTTTGGGCGATCCCTCGATCAAGGTTGTGTTCCGCTCGCCAGCCGGCCAGGGCTGGGTCGGCCTCGACGGAGGAGCGGCGCTGCTGGCTGAGGACGACCCGGAGCGGTCCGTCACCATCATCGAGCGCTCCGGGTTGGAGATCGGGGCGGTAGAGTACGACGCCTCCTTGACGTCCCAACCGGACGCCATCGAGCTGGCCGTGACTGCGGCAGGCCTGGTGATCGACAACGAACGGCTGGCGGCACTCTCCAAGTCGCGGGCCGAAGACGCCCGCCAGCTCGCGGCCGCCCTCGTCTCGTCGGGTGAAGCTGCCCGGGAAGAAGTGCGGGCGAGGCTCGAGCGAGGACCACTGGCCACGCTCGCCGCAGTGGGATCGGCCCTGGAGCTAGAACCAGGAGACGATGGCGCCCTGGAGCGAGCAGCTCGGGCCTTGCAGGGGGCTGCGAGCGAAGTGCGCCAGATCTCCCACGGCCTGTACCCGGCCGAGCTAACCGATGGGGGCTTGGCGGCCGCTTTGACCCACGCGGCCGAGGTGCCGGACGGCCGTTTCCCGCGGGCTATCGAGGTCACCGCCTTCCTTGCGGCCGACGGTGACAACGGGGCGCGCATCAAGGTCGCTCCGGGGGCGCTGACGATCGCCTTGTCCCAGGCCGTGGGCAACGCCGCCCTGCTCGAACGGGTCGCTGTCCTCGGCGGGTCCGTCGAGGGCAACGCGATTGTCTTGCCCCTGGCAGACTGAGCCGGGATGACAGGTACGACCACCGTCCTCTTCAGTGATATCTCGGGTTCCTCGGGGCTGGTCAGCGCTCTGGGCGACGTGGAGGCCGCCCAGGCCGTCAACTCTCATCTAGGGCTACTACGGCTCGAAGCCGAACGCACCGGCGGCAAAGTCATAAAGACCCTGGGCGACGGCGTGATGGCGGCATTTTCGACGGTCTACAACGCACTGCGAGCCGGCGTTGCCATGCAGGCAGTTACGGACCTGGCCGAGCGGCAGGGCCGGTTACCGGCCATGGGGCTGCGGATCGGCATCCATGTGGGTGACGTCGTCGAAGACGACAACGACGACATTTTCGGCGCGGTTGTGGTGGTCGCCCGCCGTCTTTGTGACGCGGCTAGACCAGGCAAGATCGTCGCGTCCGAGGTCACCCGGATGCTCATAATGAACCGACCCGACATTGAGTTCGTCCCCCTGGAGCCGTTACAGCTCAAGGGTGTGCCTGGGCCGGTGGCGGCCAACGAGGTGGTGTGGGCGCCCCTACCAGACATCCAATTGCCCCGGGTGATAGTGGCAGACGACTCTGCCCTCATCCGTTCGGGGGTCGTCCGGCTGCTCTCCGGTTCCGGCTTCGACGTCATCGCCGAGGCATCCGA
>DATKHZ010000053.1:0-10807 GCA_035509995.1 Acidimicrobiales bacterium
ACCGCCGCCGTCCCTAGCTCGAGCTGAGCCATGCGACGTTCCAGGACGTCGACCGTCGGGTTGTTGATCCGGTTGTAATGGAAACCCGGCGTCTCCAGGTCAAAAACTGCGGCAGCGTGCTCGGCACTTTCGAAATCGTGAGCTACCGTCTGGTAGATCGGTACCGCGACGGCTCGCGTTGGGCCCGGCTCATAACCGCCGTGGACTGCAATTGTCTCGTCGTGCACCAGCGTTATTGTACGGCAGTCTCTCGGCCTACAGCCGGACCGTCTGCGGCCACCACAGGCTCACCGGCCGAGGGGTCGTGCGCACGCTCGCGAACGGACCGCACCCAGTTTTTCACGAAGAGCCTCGAGACGCTTTGCCAATCGACGTCGATATGTGCGGCTACAAAATCGAACGGGAAACGGTCCATCAATGCCGGGTCGTGGACCTCGGCCGTCACGTCTGATTGGAACTGCTCCAGGGCTGCGACACCCTCGGCGTCCAGGTAGCCCTTCGGCAAGTGCGGGTAGGAACCCTGGTGGCCTGTCAGATAGCGCCGGACGTCGCGACGGTACTCGCGGAGCAGCGTCTGACGTTCGTACTCAGGGTGCCCCTGGAGGAGCAGCAGCTGGCACGGGCCCCGTTCGCCCACTGCAACGGTCCAACCGCCGTCCTGAGAAGCCGCCAGCACCCTGTAGCCACTTTCGATGAGTTCTGCCGTCGGGATTTCGTTGAAGCGAGAATGAGGCAGCGACAGCTCCCCCACACCAGCCATCAGGGGGTGACCTCGGTCAACCATCTGGGGGAAGACGCCGCTGCATTTCTCGAGCAAGAGGCGACGGGGAAGATGGTTGAAGTTCCAGAGGGCGCCGTGCGCGCTCAGGCAGGAAACGAGCACGCTCGGGACCGACTCGCTGCCCCGCGACAACAGGTCTTGCAGAGCCGGCCAGTAAGGCTCCTCAGTCAGCTCCGCTCTCTGCGGTTCGGCGCCTGTCACCAGCAGAGCGTCGACGGGTTGGCTCCAGAGCTGGTCAATATCCTCATAGCCCTTAGCTATCAACGCTTGGACCTTCTCGCCTCTCGGGACCCCTGGCAGACTGAAGCGACGAAGCTCCATCGCGCTGCCCTCAAGTCCTTCGTGCAGGAGGGAACTGAACTGCCGTTCGGTCTCCTCGAACGCGCCATCAGACATGTTGTTGACGAACGCGACCCGAAGCGGTCCTCGCTCGACGCGCTCGCCCCGCGTCGGTTGGCTGTCACGGCTGAGGCTGGTGGCGCTGCGTAGCAAGATCGGCTCGGCTTTGGCGCCCACGATCTCCGCGGCGCATACCTGAGCATCCAGGAACGCCCGCACGCGGCTCTTCGGAGACGGTATGTAAAGCGTGAAGTACCGCACGCCCTCGCTGAGCACGCCGAAGACCCATAGGTTCGCCTCCGGCCGGCCCTGGGCGTCGATCGGGTGGAAGTCTTCGGTCAGGTCGATACTCCCTGCGGGTGTGCCCTGGAACGTCAGCGGTCGGATCCGGCCACGCCTGACCATGTTGGCGAGCAACGGAGAGGCTGACCCTGTCACGGAAGGAAGGTCGAGATGAGCCCGGACCAGTCGGTCGACAACCACTTCGTAAGGGCGCTCCAGCACGGTGGAACGAACCAGGAGACCGCCACCTTGGACTGGCAACACCTCCGGCGACGGCCCGAACGGGAGCTTGAGGATCCCTGCATCGACGAGAGCGAGCAGCTGCTGAGAGCGGAACACCGGCGGCCCGGCCACCAAACGTGCAAAACGGCTCTGCAGGTTGGCGACGAAATCAAGATGAGAGGCCAGGGTCAGCCCGCGGAACTCGACCGCCATCCGCAACGTGTCCCGGAGTGCCCTCAATGTTTCAAGAGCTGTTTTCACCGGGCTCGCGCCACCGGCCACGAGAGCCTCCCTGGCATCGGCCGCAACCGTCGCGTAAACAGCCGACTCGTAGTCCTCGCTGTCACGGTAGTGACGGCCCTGCCCTACAAAAAAGTGCTCGGATGCGACGAAACTGCCATACCGGACAGAGAGCTGCGAACGATGGAACGAGAAGGTCCCAGACGCCCACCCGGCGACTAGGCGTGCGTGCACGTCTCGTGCAACTTGAGGCCCGTCTACCATCCGCGCCGCAGAGGTGTAGTAGTGCAGTTCCATTTCGGCGAACACCAATGGGAGAAGCTCCCTTCGCGCATCCATCTGGCGCTTGGCTCCCCCAGCGTCTCTCGCCTGCAATGACGCAACGGCTTGGACCGTGCAGATGGCAGGCTTGTAGTCGCCCATCGGGTCGGACGCACCGAACGATTTCGCGCAATAGGGGTAACCACTCCTCGAAAACAGGTACAGCGAGGGTTCCCGCCCGCTTGGTATGTAGCGGAGCGTCCCGCGTTCTCCGCTCTCGTACCTGCCACCCAAACCGATCGTGAGAGCCGTGACCACGTCGAGCGCCACCAGGCCCATTCCTTCGATTGCGACCTTTTCGCGCGGGCCCCTGCCCCGAAGGTAACCCTCGATCGGGTAAGGACTAGTCACCAGCGCGCTGACAGCGTCGCTCCTCGGCGTTTGTTTCATGTGGCCCGTCGTCAGGAGGACGTGATCGACGACGATACTGCTCCCATCGTCCAGATGGACGCGCTCCTTGCCGCTTTCAGTTGGCTCGATGTCCACAGCAGACGCGCGGTGGTGGACGATCTCCATGTTGGGGGGCGCGTCTTCACACAGGGCTCCGAAGAACCACTCGAGGTACTCCCCCATCAGGCGTCTGGGGAGGAAGTCCTGGGGCTCGACCGCCGTTCCTCCCTCTCCTGGGCCAGAAACGCGGCACTCGTGACCATGCCAGCGGTAGCCCTGCTCGCTAACCCACTCGAAGAAGCCCTTGCCGAGCCTGTCGTCCTCGACGAGCTCGGGGAACGGGTACATGGAATGCTGGCCACAGGGCGTGTTGAGGACGAAGTAGTCCGGATCCGATTTGCCGTACATGCCACCGCCCGGCTGTCCTGGCTCGACAACGTGTACGACAACAGGGCTCAGCGGCTCGCGCCGCGCCTCGTCTACGAGGCGCTCCAGGGCGCAAAGGCCCCAGGGGCCAAGCCCAACGACGCTAACTTCGACCAGTTTCCTCACCGAGCCAATTTTTACCAGACGTCCTGCACCAGATTGCCAGGTTAAGACAGTCAGCGAAATCCCGGACCGTCGACAACCACGTCGCGTGGCAATGAGAGCACGGTCCTCACTGTTTTTCTCATTAACACCCTCGGTGCCAGACGAGCGCCTTGGCCAGAGCCCCCCACTCGTAGACCACTTCGTAGGCCCAGGTCCCCAGATCCGGCTTAGCCGGTACGACGTACACCGTCCCGTCGAAGCAACGCTTGAACCGCAGACGCGCGCGGGTCGCCTGGGGCACCGACGTAACTACGATCATGCTGTGCCACCCGTTCGCACGGGCGGTGCTGGCAGCAAAGCGGGCTTCGCCTTGAGTGTCGTCGGGGTCCGGCCGGAAGCACTCAACTTGGACGCCCGGCAAGTCATTTCGCGGGCAGTTCCACTGGACCGAGGCGACCGATACCAGCATGACCGGGGCGGCGTGTTCCCTCGCGAGCTCGAGGGCCACCTGCCACCGCGGGCCAGGGCCGCCCAGGACGACCACGGCGTCGGCATGCGCATTCCGGGCAGCGTTGTACGCCGACCAAATGAACAACCGGCCAGTGAGAGACAAGAACAACGCGACCAGCAGCCCGGCCGCCACCCAGCGCGCCCTCGCCCGCCTGCGTCGACCACGCCCTTGCAAGGGCCCGCCGGGGTCACTAACCAGTCCAGTCATAACCTCGAAAAGCTTTTACCTAACCGCCCCTGCAATTTGAGCGGCGGGGCATTCGTGATCTTGACAGTGCATTTCGCCGCCTTCTCCAGGTCAGCAAACGTAAGGTCCTCAACCGTCCTCACCACCGCGAGGCCGGCGCCCTCCATTTGTAGGCGGATCAAACCTTGATGGTCGTCTACGTGCTCGTTGTACATTTGCTCGCGGGGCACAAGCACCGGGCATTTCCCAAGCTGTAATGCAGTCAGCGCCGAACCGATCCCGGCATGTGCGACAACGACATCGGCTTGGCGGATTTCCTCGATCAGCTCCTCTGTAGGCACAAAGGGGGAGGCCGCGATCCCCAGCTCCGCGGCGTCTGCCGCCCTAACTTGCCAAAAGACCTCCGCGCCGGCCGGCACAATATCGAGCAATTTCCTGATAAGCCTGGTAAAACCGTAGCTTTGCTGCGTACCCAGCGTGACAACCACCCGCCGTACAGATTTTGCTCCTGGCGCGGGCTCGGTCGCAAACCCGTCAAACACGGACCCCGCGTAGCTCCAACCCCGGGTCGCCCACGGCTCCCATTGCGTGTAGCAGTGCGCTCCCGGCAACCGTCGTAACAGCCGCCCGGTGAGCGAGGGACCGTCGGTCCGGGCCGCGCTTTCGATGTAGTGCGCCTCGACGCCACAGATCCGGGCGGCCGGTAGCACTGCAAGAGCAATCGCAGCCCCTGTGCTGACCACCACCGTAGGCCTGTAGTGCAACAGCGCCCTCATGGCTGCCGGCAGGGTCAGGAGCACGTTGCGAACGTCCCGCTGCGCCGCATGGGGGGCGAAAACTATCTCGTCGTTAGCTGCGAGCAACCTCGCCTGCGGAGACTCGGACGTCAGCCATACCACCGCAGCGTCCTCGGGTACGACCCTCTGGCGGAGCGTCGCCAGCTCCTGGAGATGACCGCCCTGTGAAGCAGCAAGCAGTACTCTTCGGGGGCGTTCGATGACCCCATGGTAGAACCTGCGTCGTTCGTAGGGTTTTGGACCTCTGGCGCTACGCTGCCCGCTCTCATGACCACCTCCAGTAGCGGCTAGACGAACTTTTCGCTACCTGGCAGACGGCGGGTATAGCTCGGGTTAGAGTCATGTGGGCGCCAGCGAAACCCGAGACCCCGAACAAAAAACTTATGACTTCCGACCTTCTCCAGACTTCCTTCCTGCCAGTACCGGCTACCTGTATGAGAGACTTCGCCGTGGGCAAAAATCCGGGGCCAAGCGCCCCAGCCACCACGCTTAGCGTTTGTCGCGAGAGGGCCGTGTAATGGCCAGGCCGGTAGTGGGGCGCTCCCAGTCTCTGGGAGTAGAGCTCGATCTTGCTCGGACTAAGACGAGCGCCGGCGCCGCTAGCACCGAGGTCGCCCTGTCCCAGCCGCCGGCAGCTCCCGGCGGGCGACCGCTGCGGCGCGCCTGGCGACCTGTGGTCGTGTTCGGCGACGCATTCAGCTTGGAGGTCTCGTTCGCGATCGGTGCCCTCGCCCGCCAGCCGCTTGGTTACAGGAACGGGCCACCCTTCGGGCTCAGCATGCAGCACGAGCTGCCGTACCTGCCGCTCTACATAGTGGCAATGGCAGCGTACGGGCTTTACCAGCGCGACAGGCGGCGGCTTCGGCCGACTTCGTTCATGGACATCGGGCCCCGGTGGCATGCTCTCGCTCTGGGCGCGGTTATGACGTTGGCCGCTTCTGCAACCATGCACCGATTTTTTGCGGGTTCTCCCAAGCTCGGGTGGCTTGAAGTCCTGTTTATGACCGTTCCCGCGACCTTCGTGCTCCCGTTCACGAGAGCGGCCATCAGCGTCGGGCTCCGCCACCGGAGCACGTTGCGGTCACGCGTCGTCATAGTCGGCTCAGGGTCGGTGGCAACCTCGCTCGCGCAGCGGCTCGGTCGCTGCCCCGACATCGACCTGTTGGGTTTCGTCGACGACGAACCCCACCTCGCGCCCGGCACCGCGTTGCACACTCACCTCGGCACGATCCAGGACCTGCCGCGGTTATGCACCGAGATGAGCGTGGACCGCGTGCTCGTCGCATTCTCTCAAAGCTCGCCCACCTGGGTGGTCGAGATGCTCCGTCAGCTTCCGGGCCAGGTGCGCATCAGCGTCGTACCTCGCCTCTTCGAACTTGTGACATGGCAGTCCCAGATCGAGGAGCTCCACGGCCTGACGGTCATGGACGTCGCCCCACCACAGCTTGGGACACTGAGCCGGGCCACAAAGCGCTCCTTGGACATCGTCGCAAGCGCTACAGCCCTCCTGCTCCTGTCGCCGATAATGGCGTACATCGCAGTCGCCATCGCGGTATCGTCGGGCCGCCCGGTATTTTTCCGGCAGGACCGGGTGGGTTTCAAGGGCAAGACCTTCCGGATGATCAAGTTCCGCACCATGGAAGTCGGCGCCGACGGCGTGAAGATCGACCTTCGCGAGCAAAACGATGTGGACGGGCCGCTGTTCAAGCTCCACAACGACCCCCGAGTGACTCCTATCGGACGGTTCCTCCGCTCGACCAGCTTGGACGAGACACCCCAGTTGGTCAACGTGCTCCTTGGCAAGATGTCGCTGGTCGGCCCGCGGCCTTTCGTCCCAGACGAGGCGGCCGGGCTCGACGGGTGGGCAGCCAAGCGCTTCGACGTGCGCCCAGGCATGACTGGGCTGTGGCAAATTTCAGGTCGCAACGACCTCCCGTTCGAGGAGCTTCGCCAGCTCGACTATGCCTATGTGGCGTCGTGGTCGCTGTGGTGGGACCTGAAAATCCTGTGGCACACGCCAGGGAGTGTGACGCGCAGGCACGGCGCGTACTGATCAGGCGGCTCCCCACCGGCTACGGCCCGCCTCCTCCAAAAGGCGCTGGCGGTCCACCTTGCCAGAGGGCGTCATCGGGAAGGCCGTCACGATGAACACCTCGTCGGGCCTCATTGTCGCCGGGATATCCGAGCTTGCCCCGTCGAGCAGCTTGGCCGCCGTCATGCCTGGGGCGGCCTCGACGAAAGCGGCGATCCCAATCCTCCCGCCCACGTCGACCGGCAGGGACACGGCACCTCCCACGCCGTCGACGCGACGGAGCGCGTACGAGACCTCATCGAGCGATATTCGGACGCCATTTCGCTTAATGACATCGTCGGTGCGGCCTACATAAACGTAAAGCCCTCGTCCATCCCTGTAAACGAGGTCGCCGCTCTTGTAGACAAGCTCTCCCGGGACAACGTCGCGCCTCAGGACCACGTCGGATAGTTCCGAGTCGCCCCAGTAACCCCGCATGAGCTGCTCGCCGGCGATATAGAGCTCGCCGACATCATCTGTCCCGTCAATGGTCCCGCCGCTCCCGTCCAAGGGCACGAGGTAGAACCTCACCCCGGCGTTAGGAGTTCCGACGGGGATCTTCCCCGACGCAACATCCCCTTCGGACACCTGGTAATTGGTGACAGCGATCGTGGTCTCGGTGGGGCCGTAACGGTTGAACACCTTGAGCTCTGGTAGCACGCTCCACAACTCCGCTACGTCCGCGGCGGCACATTCTTCACCGCCGAGGCCGAGCGTCCTAAGTTCGCTCCCGGCTAGCCGCTTCAATTGGCGAGAGGCAACCAGAAGCCGGAGGTAGCTCGGCGAAAAACCTGTCAATGTAATCTCTTCTTCTTGCACGGCGCGGTAAAACTGCTTCAGGAGCAAAAGGCTTTCACGCTTTGGGATGACCAGGGAACCTCCGGCCAGCAGCGTCGGGAAGACCGTGCTGTACGAGCCGTCGAAATGGAACGACGAGACGCACAGGGTACGCGTCCACCGGTCGAGGTCGAGCGCCGCAGCCGCGCTGGCGACCGCCCATCCGAACGCTCTCTGGGGGATACGGACGCCCTTCGGCGCGCCGGTCGTACCCGAGGTGTATATCAAGTAGGCGTCTCGCTCGGCGTCGAATGACCTCGCCGGGACCGGGCCGGCCTGGTTGAGGAGGTCCTCCGCACCCACTGTTGGCACAGCAACGAGCGCCGACGTCCCGGCTCCGGCCGCGCCGCCGACAATGACCGAGGGTTGACAATCGGCCACAATACGGGCAATACGTCCAGGAGGGTCATTCGGCGAAAGAGGCACGAACGGCGCTCCCAGCCAAAGACAACCCAGGGCCGTGGTCACGAACGCCGCCGAGTTGCCCAGGTCGATGGCGACACGGTCGCCCGGGACGACGCCCAGCGCGGCTAGGCCGGAGGCATTTGCCGCCGCGCGTTCGGCCAGCTCCCCGTAGCCGAACTCCTCATGGTCGTCCCGAACTGCGAGGTCTCCGGGCGCGCCCTGGGCATGGCGCAACACCAGATCCAATACGTCCCCGCGGCCAATTGCTTGTGGCTGTTGCGATGCACTCACGGTCCAAGCTTTACACATCGCGCGCCCGCCGGCGTCCAGCGACGAAAGCCCGCTTACCATTCGTGTACGACGCAGGAGCACGCAGGTCATGTCCCTTTGATTTTCCGGGTATTGGGCTACTGTCGGAATGGGGTGATGTCGCATTAAACGAGTGGAGATCTCGTAAAGTCGCGTCATTAGCGGTTTTTGGGGATCCACCCATGCGTCGCAGGCGCCGCCAGGCAACATGCCGTTGTACCATCCTTCGCCACGGCCGACGTACGGCCACCCGGGGTGGCTAACGGAGCCCAGTCCGGGCGCGCCGGTAATTTTCCCGGCCGCCACCAGGTAGGATTAGTGGCGACGGCAGAACACGCAACCCCGCCATCGGGACGGGAGGGAGCACCCTTGACAGGAACCAAACCCAGCGTTGTGGTCCGCGCCAAGAACGAGCAAGAGGCAATCGGACTGGCGCTTGCTGGGCTGCGCGCTCAGACCATCGACACGGAGATCATCCTGGTGGACTCGGGCTCGACCGACAGGACGATCGAGATCGCGCGGCCCTACTGTGACGAGATCGTGTCGATCGCCGCTGAGGCGTTCAGCTACGGCGGTTCCCTCAACCTCGGGGTTCAGCGCTGTGCGGGCGAGATCGTGTTCGCTCTGTCCGCGCATTGTGCCCCGCCCAGTCCCAGCTGGGTGGAACAGTCCCTCGAGGCATACACAGACGACCAGGTAGCAGGCACTTTCGGCTGCCGGACCGGGCCTGATGGGACGACGCTCAGCTCTGCTACGAAGTTCAGGCTGGCGGACCTCTCGGCGGGCCCGACTTGGGGCTTCACGAACCAAGGGTCATCCTGGCGCCGGCGTGTGTGGGAGGGTTTCCCTTTCAACGAGCAGCTCGTTGCTTGCGAGGACAAGGAATGGATGTGGCGGGTGTTGGCGGCCGGGTTCTGCGTGGTCGCCGACCCTCGCCTTATCGTGGAGGGCGGGCACCGCAGACGGGCCGGTATCCGCGCTCTTTACCAAAGAGTGCACCGTGAGCACCTCGTTCTTGCCGAGCTGCTCGACTACCCACGTCTCAACACGCCAACCTTGCTTCGCAGGTGGTGGTCAGACTTCCCGGACCCGAGCTCATACCCGAACTGGCAGCGGCGCCTGAGCCCGATGCGATCAGTGGAACTGCTCGGCGAGTTCACGGGGGACGTCGCTGGTTCCCGTCGACGAGGGGAGCAGACACGAGCGACATCGCCTTGGGAAACGGCTCCCGGCCCGACTACCGGTAAGGTTGGCTGAGCCGTGAACGCCTCTTTCATGTGGTTCGGCCCGCCCGAGCGGCCCCTTTTCGGCAGGCTCTACCTCCCGCAAGGCCGGCTAGCCCGCGGGGGCGTTGTGCTATGCCCGCCTTTCGGGTTCGAGTCTTGGCGCGCCGGCCGTGCCTACGGGGCGCTGAGCGGTCAGCTGGCCTCAGAGGGTTTCGCAGTGCTTCATTTCGACTACGAAGGCACAGGTGACTCCGTAGGTCCCCCAGACGGTCCCGGACGGGTAGAGGCATGGCAACGTTCCATAACGGAAGCCGTCGAAACCATGCGCCAAAGCGGGGCCAGGCACGTCTCGCTCCTAGGCCTTCGGCTTGGTGCAACGCTGGCATCATCGGTCTCAGCGAGCTGCCGCCCCGACGAGCTCGTGCTATGGGACCCATGCGAAAGCGGACGTTCCTACCTGCGGGAACAGACGGTGCTGCGAGCGGTGTACGAACAGAGCCCTTACGGCCCCGCGGTCCCAACGGCTTCGTTCGCCAGTGCGGAGAACGGCCCCGCGGGGGTCGAGACCATTGGCAGTACCTATGGGCCGGAGACTGCCCGCGCCATGTCCGAGCTGCGCATCGGGCCGCTACCTGCCGCTCTCGATGGCCACGTCCTTGCCCTTTTGCGGCCTGGAAGCCCGCCGCGCAAGGCCCTCGTGGAGGACTTGTCAGAGGTCCATGCCGAGCTCGCGGATGCCGTCGGGCAGGACCAGATGCTGGACACCCAATACCCCGACCTTTTCGTCCCGCAGGGTACCCTCGCCACAATCGTGAACTGGCTGTCGCAAAGGGCGGGCCAGGAGACTTCGACCACCAAGCCGGTGGGGCACCAAACGACCGTGATCCACGACTTCGACGATGGTGCCGTCGTCGAGGAAGTCAAGCAGCTTGGGCCGAACGAGTTGTTCGGCATCCTTGCGCGGCCATTGGGCCAATCCTGGGGGCCAACAATCATCCTCCTCAACGCGGGCCACATCGACCATTGCGGGCCGAGCCGCCTCTGGGTCGACTTCGCCCGGTCGTGGGCCGCCACTGGGCTACAAGTGTTGCGCGTTGACACCAGCGGGCGAGGAGACAGCCCTGCGCGACCAGGCCAGGACCTCGACATCGTTTACTCGCGTGAAGCGCTCCACGATGTTGGAGACATCGTGGAGGCGGTCTCGCCCGGCAGCCCTTCGAAGGCCGTTCTGATGGGCCTGTGCTCCGGCGGCTACTACGCGATCTCTGCCGGTGCTGCCCTGGGTGCCGGTGGCGTGGTGGCGATCAACCCTGCTTTCCCGGGACGTCCGATGGAGCCGGAAGCAGTTCAGTCGACGGG
>DATKHZ010000054.1:0-6543 GCA_035509995.1 Acidimicrobiales bacterium
CCGCCGCGCTCGCAGCGGACGACCGAAAGTTAGGTTCGCTGTCTGCATCCCATCTCCATACAACTCGACCAGTCCAGCCGATGCCAGGTCGCGAAGGGCTCTGACCACCCAGTGTCGGCCATATCGCCTCTCCGGCCAAAAAGTTTGCAGGGACGGTGCCAAATGTTCACCGGCTGGCCACCTTCCAGCCACCGTGGCGTCAAGGAACTGAGGAATTGTCGGTGAAGACCCGTAGGCGATTTAAGTAGAACTTAGGAAGGAACCGTGGACGATCAGGTTGTGCCTGCGCACCACCGCGCCTCCTACATCCTCGAACGAGGTGTCTGGTCGGCGAGGTGCCGAGTATGTGGCTTCACCGCGAAAGAAGTCAAGCGAAGTGCGGCGGCAACATCTTTCCTCGCGCACATTCGCGCCACCCGGCTCCAACCTCGCACCAACGACGGGGACAGCATCGACCTGGAGGCTTTGACCACCCGCCCGGCGTTGCAACCCGCGGCCACCGGCGGACAAGGGGACATTGACTTGCGCCACATTGCGACCGGCGGCAGCCGGCAAAGTGCAGGCCATTGACGCTACCAGCGTTCGAGGTACCCTAGACCTCGTGGCGTTGGTGGTTGCATGATCGACCCGGGCGCGGCTGTCGAGGGCCAGATCGGCGGCGCACTTGGCGCGAGCGTGGCTGACCCCATCAGCGTTCAGCTGGTTGACCCCGGTCCGCAACCCCTCGAGGTGCTAAGCGTTCTCACCGAGCTCGGTTGTCCATCCGAGCTGGCCGCCGATTACGTAGGGGCCTCTGCGGGGGGCACCCACCCCGAAGTGCTCGTGGGTGCCAGGCTGCTCGATGCAGCCCGAGTGGCTGAGGCGCTACGGGCTGCAGGGGCGGCCGTGTCGATGGGGCCAATAATCGCAGCCCCGGCCGCCCGGTCCGGCGGAGCCCCAGCCGGAGCGCCGAAAACCACGGTCGAAGCGTCAGACGAAACCAGGGCGGGGCCACCCCACGCGCGCTCCAGGGCTGCACCCCAAGAACGGCAGGCGTCGGGATCGAACCTGCTCGAAATCGACGCGGTGGAACGCTACCTCGCCGCCTATAACAGCGGCGACCGATCAGGCCTGCTCGGCTGCCTGTCGGCGACGGCAGTGCTCTCCGACGCCACTGGCCAGGTCCTGGTCCACGGCGCGCAAGCCATCGGGCGCAGAATGGCGGACGTGTTCGAGCACTACCCCGACCGGCAGGTGACTGTGGTCGGCCGCCTGATAGCGGGGCCGTGGGTGCTCGACCATCACAGGACAACTTTTGGCGGCGGGTCTAGCGAAGAGACCGTTCTGTGCTTCCGGGTCGAGGGCGGGCTCATCGAGCGGCTCGTTCTTCTCAGGTAACTTCGGCTCAGGCGCAGCTCGGCTAGGCAGCGGGGCGTCGGCACGCAACTAGGACGATCTCAGCCGAAACGGCCACCCACGTAGGCCTCAGTGCGAGGGTCTTGTGGGGCGCCGAAGATCTGGGTGGTTAGGCCCTGCTCGACGATGTGACCGGGCTGGCCTTCCCCGTCGAGGAGAAAGAGCGCGCAGTTGTGCGAGACGCGCTGGGCCTGCTGCATGTTGTGGGTCACGATCACGATGGTTATCTCTTTGCTGAGCTCGCGTATCGTCTCCTCGATCACACCGGTCGATATCGGGTCGAGGGCCGAGCAGGGCTCGTCCATCAGCAGTACCTCGGGCCTTACGGCAAGAGCGCGTGCGATACAAAGGCGCTGCTGCTGGCCGCCCGAAAGGGCAGCGCCCGACTCGTTAAGCCGGTTACGAGCCTCTTTCCAGAGCCCGGCGCGGGTCAGGCACTCCTGCACGAGCGCGTCCTTGTTGTGGACTTTGAGCCCGGCAAGCCGCAAGCCGGCAAGTACGTTCTGGGCGATTGTCATCGACGGGAAAGGGTTCGGTTTTTGGAAAACCATGCCTATCTTCAAGCGCGTCTCGGTGACGCGTACCCCTTGGCCATAGATGTCCTTGCCGTCAAGCAGCACCTGACCGGACAACCGGGCGATCGGGACAAGCTCGTGCATACGGTTGAGTACCCGCAGGAACGTCGATTTCCCGCAGCCTGACGGCCCGATCAGAGCTGTGACCTGTCGGGGGCGCATCACGAGCGATACCCGCTCGAGCACCTTGGCACTTCCGAACCAGCACGATACGTTCCTGGTCTCCAGAACACCGGTAGCGCTGACATCGCCGCCGTTTTCGTCAAGATCGAGCACTTCGACGTCCCTAGGACCATGCGCGTCTTCGGGTTCGCGCCGTGGCCAAGCTGGGATGGTGCCTGCCCGGGCAGCACCCGCCGCCGTAGCTGTTGTCGGCGCGCGTCGGCTGCCCGGTGAGGGTGCCCAGGGGAGGTACCCCGCAACGCGCTCGCCGTCAGTGCCGCTCACGGGAATATCCCAACACCCAGGTACTGCCTAATGATTAGGCCCAGGAGACAGCACCAAGCCGACGCGATAAGGGCAAGCCACGCGCGCGGAGATCCCCGCTGCCAGGCGCGAGCTGCTGCTACTACGGCTCCAGCGGCTACCCATGGGAAGGCCAACGACAACGCACACAGTGCCAGTGACAGTTCGAAGACGGCGCGGCCCGGCTCGACGAAGCGCGCCAAGGCATCGGTGCCTCGCCGTCGGCTGCGCCGGCCACGGCCCTTCGCGGGGCTCGATCTTTCTTGTGGCTCCCGTATGCGCGGGGGCGCAGGTACCACAGCGCCGCTCATAGGTCCGCCGGGAGCAAGAGGCCCAGCATCCTGAAGAGCACGAGTAGCCCAGCTGCCCACATGGGCACCATGACCATCCAACGCGAGGCTCCGACCAAAAGCTTCGCCACGCGGCCGTAAAGCGCACCGAGGGCCCCGAGAACCATCACAATTGCAAACACTATGGGAAGCTCGCCAAAGTGCCAACCGGCGCCCTCGTTAGCCAGTCCCCTCGCCGTCGAGGCGTCGTTGACTGGCGCCCCGGTCGACGTGCCCTTGGCCGTTGTGCGGGTGGGCGCTGCCGTCCCGGACCGGTTGGGCGCAGAGACCTTGGTGGGCACACTGGCTAGATGCGACTGTACCGGTCTTGGGGCCACCGGAGCCGTGGCGAGGGCATTACGGGTTGCACCCCCGATCGTCGCCACTCGCGGTATTAGGGGCGCGTGCCCAGGTTTTGGGACCGATCCAGAAATGGGCATCCGGGCACCGGTTGGCAGCCAGTCGGTCAGTTTTGCAACCACGATCAACCTCGTGGTGGCAAAAAAGGGCGGGTTGCATGTGGTCAGGGTCAGCCGGGCATCCCCGTAGTCAGCAAGCACCTCCGTGTCATAGGGGGGCACCGCGAAGGGTGGCTGCGACACGGTGTACATTGCCCGGCCCTCGGGCACGTCGATGATCACCTTGTCTCCCACGCGAACGTGGTCCAGCTCGAAAAAAGGAGCCCCGTAGGTTGTCCGGTGACCTGCGATGGCCAGGTTCCCGACCTGCCCAGGCAGCCCCGACCCGGGGTAACGTCCGGGCCCTTCCTGGAGCTGGTCCTCCCCAACCCCCTCGACGAAGTAGCGGTCTACCCCGATCGCCGGGATGCGGATCTGCCCCAGTACTCCTCCCGGCAACGCCGCTTCGACAAACGTCCTGGTTTGGGCGTAAAGATTGGCCTCGCGCCCCCCGCTTGCGGCGGCGCTTTTCACCGGCGCTGCCGCCGCCTTGGCCGTAATGGTCAGCGCTGCTGGGCTTTTCGCGGCTGCCGTTAGCGTGGCTGGCGGTGCTGATGCTGTCGCAGAAGTGAGTGCGGCCGCTGGTCTAACAGTGGACTGGTCGGCCGTCGAGGTGGCACCACTAACCTCCTTTCGGACGAGCAACGCGTATTGGGCCTTCAGGTGGTCCTGAGAGTGAGCCTCCGCGATCCCAGTGCCCCACAACTGCCATACGGCGAAGAGCACAATTATGATCCCTACGTTCCGCAACCAAGTCGCTCCAGCCACGGCCGTGCGCAGCCCTCTCGTCAGCTCGGGTTTCTGGAGCTCGGGGTTAGGCAGCTCGGGGCCCGGTATGGGCACTCGGACGGTAGGCGGGCTGGCGCTCGGGCCACTCTCGCTCCGTCTGGAGTGCACCAAAAGCGCAGACGGCGTAGCCGTCGGCTCGCCGGCGAGAGCCTCGCGCGCGGCCAAGGCCGCCGACCCGAGCGCCAATTCCTCGGAACGGCAACTCTCGGCCAGTGACCAGATCGCGTCCCAATCAACCGGCTGGCTCGGCTCCTCGGTCTCGCCTTGGCGGTTGCGTACAAGGAGGCGCAGCAGCTCCTTGGTCGGGTCATCCAGAGAGAAGCCCTCTCCCGGCTCCAGGTAGCGAGGAGCAGACGGGTCGCCCACCCGAGGGCAGGCTTCTTCTGTGCCACGCAGTCGCCGAGGCAGGACGTCGGTCATGCTGCGGGCGCGACTTCCCGCTTGCGGCGGCGGTAAAGCGCCCTTCGGCCAACTTCGCCGACCGCCAGTAGGGCCAGGCCCGGCGCACCGACCCACAGTGAATCACTGCCGGTGTAAGCCAAATCCGACGAACTGCCCGAGCCTGTAGCGCCGCTTGAACCTGAAGCGCCGTTCGAACCCGTCGAGGCCCCGTTTGACGCAGCCTCCGTGGCAACCTTCGTGGTTGTCGGCGGGCCCGTACCGGCCAGCGGGTTAATCGTCGGGGCCACCGAGCCCAGCGTTGTGACCGTCGTCGTGGCGGATGGCAGCGTCGTGGCGGATGGCAGCGTCGTGGCGGATGGCAGGGTCGTGGCTGGAGAGGTGATCCCTCCGCTAATCGGGGTGGTAGTCGCCGTAGTCGTCGCGGTAGACGTCGAGGGCACAGTCGTCACGCTTGTGGGCAACGACGTCGTGGCGGTAGACGTCGTGGAGCTCGTCGTAGTGGGCAAAGTCGTGGTCGTCGGGGACGATGTCGTACTCGTCGGGGAAGACGTAGTGGTTGTCGAGGACGTCGTGGTTGTCGAGGACGTCGTGGTTGTCGAGGACGTCGTGGTCGTTGAGGAGGTCGTGGTCGTTGAGGAGGTCGTGGTCGTGGTGGTCGGCGTGGACGTCGTGGTGGTAGCCGTCTCCGCCGCCGCTTCGGCCTGAAGCTCGCTGACGACAGCGCTGTCGTCAGCCTCGATCTGCGACGACAGCGATGCCGCCGGTCCAGATGCAGCTGAAATGGGGCATTCGGAGTTGTTCAGGCCGGTCTGCAAGACCGGCAAATAACCGGCCGAGCAAATGGCACTCTGCCCCGCGGGGCTCAAAGCGTAATGGAGGAACCCAGCCAGAGTCGTGGCTTTGTCGGGTGGCAAGCCGTTGAGTGGCACGACCACGTAGTCCGTGGTCATCAGTTGGGCGGGGTACGCGCTTTGGTCATTGCTGCTCGTTGCAAACGTCACAAGGTTTGACTGGTTCACACTGGCATGGGAAAAAGCGGCCAACATGGACGGGAAAGTGGGCGTCACCCACACCCCGGCAACGTTCTGTACGGAGATGTCCGGCAGCGGGTACGGGTAACAAGGCGACGGCGGAGCGGAAGTTGAAGTGGTGGAGCCGGAGGTCGAAGTGGTAAAGCCAGAGGTCGATGTCGTCCGGCCAGAGGTCGATGTCGTCCGACCAGAAGTCGTGGTAGTGGAACTAGACGTAGTGGTCGTCGACGTCGAAGTCGGCGTTGTCCAGGGGGGCGTCGTCGTGCCGCCGGGGCACGTGGCGGTCCGGGTCGGGTATGTCCAGGACCAGGGCAGTGCACTGAGATTGTAGGCACCGGCCCATTGCCCCATCACATTGGCCTCGTTTCCAATGGACAGGTTATGGCCGACCAAATCGTCGACCATGTCCGACTCCTGGTTCTGCAATGATCCCGTAGTCGCTGCCCGCCGCGGCCATTGGTACAACACGGTCCCCGGTGGCGCCCCCCACGTCGGCACCCACGTGTCCCACGCAGAAGCGGCGTCCGTCGTTAGGAAGTAGTTGACCAAGGCTCCCGTCGCCGCATCCACCGCCTCCATGTTGGCCGGATAAGGGCCACCCTCGGTGACAGAAGAAAGGATCGTTGGGAAGCCCTGCCCACCGTTGTCGGCCTCGATGTCCGGGGTGCTCCAGCTGGTGGTGCCCCCCTGGAAGACTGTCTCGAGGGTGGTGGGAGACATGTTGATTGTCGGGAGCAACGTGCAACCGAAGGGGTCGGAGGTAGTCCCCTCGACGCCCGTGCAGCCCCCCGGGGGGATCACCAGGAAAGGAAGTGCAACCGCCTCCATGGCAATGGGGACATACGCTACCGTCAGCCCGCGCTGACTGGCGGTAGCGGCCTCGTCCTGGTGTGTGCCATCGGCACCGATCACGTCAGGGGTTGTGGAGCCGGCCTGCCCTGTGAGAGGCCCCTCCGCGACGGCGAAGTCGGCAGTGCCCCTCGCAAGGTCCTCGCGAGCCACGTCCATGTTCGTGCCGGTGTCGAACTGGACCGGGTCCGCTCCGTATGACGGCGGCGAAGACGCAACCAGTGCGTCCCACCACGGCTGGTCGTATTCG
>DATKHZ010000055.1:0-2649 GCA_035509995.1 Acidimicrobiales bacterium
TTGGGAGCAAGGGACCGCATTGTTGGTCGAGTTGTTGGACAGCGCGAGCGGGGCAGACGAGCTCGGTCGCGCAGCGGGGGCGACAAGCGAACTGGAACGCCTACTGGTCGGCGAGGGGTTGGCCCCGAATGCCTAACACCGGCATGCCTAACACCAGCAAGCCCAGCAAAGGCCGGACGGCTCGCGGGACCAGCCCAGCGCGCGCCGCCGCCGTCGCCCCGGAGCAGGACGGTGCGGGCGGCACCGAAGGGGCGCTCGCCGAGTTGGCGGAACTTTATTTCTGGCTCTTCGAGGACAGCCCGGCGGCCAAGTACACCTGCGACCTCGACGGCAAGGTCCTCGAAGTGAACTCGGCCCTTTGCCGCCTGTTTGGCCGGGCGCCCGCAGAAATAGTGGGCCAGACCATAAGCAGTTTCTCAGCCGACCCAGCGCTGCCAGCTGATGAGCTGGGGCCGTTCCTTGCGGGCCAGGCACGCACGTACACCGGTGTCAGGCGTTACCGCGGGCCCGACGAACAAGTGCTCCGGGTCAAGGTGAGCCTGGGCGCCATCAGGGACACAGGCGGCAAGGCCCGTATTATTTTCGGGGAGCTGGAGGACCTGACCGCTCAGTACCTCGCCAGCAGCGAGCTCGACCGCCAGCGCAACCGCCTCGAGATGGCGATCGAGGCTTCTGGGATGTCGGTCTGGGAGCTGGATGTGGTGTCGGGGTTCCTCACCGTCCAAGCACGCTCACCGGGCGAGCCCGAGTTCCACGAGCAGAAGATGACTTATGGGCATTTCGTAAGCACCTTTTATCCCGACGACCGAGGGCTGTTGCCGACGATCAGGGCGATCCGGTCGCATGGTTGCGGGGAGCTCGATGTGGAGCTGCGCGCCTGGACGGCGTTAGGCGCGGTCCGATGGGTGCACCTGAAGGGCAGGGCCGTCAGCGACGACGAAGGAAGGGTCGTCCGCTTCGTGGGGACCACGGCCGACGTCACCGAGCCGCGCGCCCAGCGCGCCGAACTGGCGGCTCAGCGGGACCGCCTGGAGCTCGCCCTGGAAACGGCGGGGATGATGGCGTGGGAGCTCCGCCTCGGGGCTCAGGGTTCTTTCAGTTCTTTCCATGCTGACCTGTTAGGGCTGGACATCCCTCCGTCGCTCCCGGCGAGCGGGCCGGCGGACACCCCTGTTTTTGGCGAGAGGGTGTTCGGCGCCGACCGCGACGCCGTGAGCCAGGCATTGCAGGAGTGCCTCGCCGGCCCGGGCAAGGTACTGGACATTGAGTACCGCCTGCGGGACGACGCCGGCTCGGTCCGCTGGGCGCACACGCGGGCGCGCGCTGAGCATGAGCCCTCGGGGCACGCGCTCCGGGTTAGCGGCACGACGGCGGATGTGACGGGAGCCAGGATGGAGGTCGCCGCCCGCCTGCGCGCCGAGAGGGTCCTCTCGCGGACGCTGGAGGCGTCCCAGGACGCTTTTATCGGGGCGGACGAATCAGGCGTAGTCACCGACTGGAACCCCGCTGCAGAAGCGATGTTCGGCTGGTTCCGTGACGAGATCATCGGCCAGAGCCTCGTCGAACGGATCTGCAATGGCGACGGCACCGCTCTTTCCGAAATGTTCTCCGACATGGCGGCCGGGGCACCTGGAACGGCCGGGCCCGAGGGTGCAAAGGTGCGAAGAGAGGTGGAGGTCTATACGCGCGACGGCCGCCATTTCCCTGCAGAAGTTTCTGCGGTCCGTGTGGAGGACGACGGCCTGCCGTTTTGGCGCCTGTTCGTGCGAGACCTTTCCGATCGCAAGGCGTACGAGAGCCAGCTCATCCGCAACGCGCTTTTCGACCCGCTCACGGGGCTGCCCAACCGGGCGTTGCTGATTGACCGGCTCTCCGGGGCGGTCCGCCGGCTCAGCCGGGTCGCAGGGCTGCTGGCGGTGCTCTTCATAGACGTCGACCGCTTCAAGCACGTGAACGACAGCCTCGGCCACAGCTCCGGCGACGACTTCCTCGTCGAGCTGTCCCAGCGCATCCGCTATGTGCTCCGTCCGGCCGACACGGTTGCCCGCTTCGGCGCCGACGAGTTCGTGGTTCTTTGCGAGGCTCTCGAGGGCGAGCGCGAGGCCTTGGCCCTGGCGCTGCGGATCGAGGGCATTTTCGCCACGCCGTTCGTGCTCGACGGACCACCTGGACGAGAGGTGTACGCCTCGGCGTCCGTGGGCATCTCGCTCGCCAAGGATGCGTCCACGAGCGCGGAAACCTTGGTGCGCGACGCCGGCACCGCGATGCACCGTGCCAAGGAGCACGGTGGTGGGCATGCCGAGGTATTCGATGCCGAGATCCGCCGCCGGTCGATGGCCCACCTCGAGACCGAGTCCGAGCTGCGCCGCGCTCTGGAGCGAGGGGAGCTCTGCCTTTACTACCAACCGGTCGTCGACCTGACCGGCCGTCTTGACAAGGTCGAAGCGCTGGTGCGCTGGGCTCATCCCTCCGGCCGGGTGGCGTTGCCAATGGAGTTCGTGCCCCTCGCCGAGGAGACGGGCCTCATCGTGCCGTTGGGGGACAGCGTGCTCGAGATGGCCTGCCATCAGGTGGCCCAGTGGCGAGATGACTACCCGTCGCTCAGCGAGCTCCAGGTCTCGGTCAACATCTCGAGCGCCCAGCTGCGCG
>DATKHZ010000056.1:0-8292 GCA_035509995.1 Acidimicrobiales bacterium
GCTCTCGAACACCTCTCGAGGCGGAGGTTGCTGCCCGCCGCTTTTTCCATCGTGGGGGTCGCGCGCAGCGAGATGTCCGACGACGGCTTCAAAGGCCTCATGGCCGAGGCGGTCCCCAATGCCGGCCCGGGATGGGCCGAGATCATCAAGAACAGCGCCTACATTTCAGGCGACTACTCGCACCCGAACACTTTCAAGCAACTGAAGTCGCGCCTGAAGAGCATCGACGAAGCCCTCGGGACCGGTGGCAACCGGACCTTCTACCTCGCCACGGTGCCTGACGTGTTCCAAGAGGTGGCCGCAGCGCTCGGCAAAGTGGGCCTCAACCACCCCGAGCCGGGCGGCGCTTCCCGCCTGGTCATAGAAAAACCTTTCGGGCGTGACCGCGAAAGCGCCCGGGATCTCGACACCGCGCTGCACGAGGTCTTCGCAGAGGACCAGATTTACCGCATCGACCACTACCTCGGCAAAGAGACCGTACAGAACGTGCTCGCCCTGCGCTTTGCCAACGCGATATTCGAACCTTTGTGGACGCGCAATTACATCGACCACGTCCAAGTGACCGTCGCGGAAACGGTGGGCGTCGAAAAGCGTGGCAGTTTCTACGAAAAAGCGGGCGCACTGCGCGACATAGTGCAGAACCACGTCATGCAGGTCCTTTCCCTCACCCTTATGGAGCCCCCCGGCTCGATCGACGCCGACGGCATCCGCGACGAGAAGGTCAAGGCCCTCCGCTCGGTCGTCATACCCGGGGTAGACCAGGTGGCCAACATCGCAGTGCGAGCCCAGTACGACAGTGGCTGGGTAGAGGGCAATGCCGTCCCCGGATACCGCCAGGAGGAGGGTGTAAGCCGGGACAGCCAGACCGAGACATACGTGGCGCTCAAGCTGACCGTCGACAACTGGCGCTGGGCCGGCGTCCCTATCTACATACGCACGGGGAAGCGCCTGCCGAAACGGGTGACCGAAGTCGCGCTCCAGTTCAAGGCGGTGCCGCACCTCGCGTTCCCCAAGGCCGCGGCGACCGGCCTCAACCCCAATGCTCTGGTTATGCGCATCCAGCCTGACGAAGGCGTGACGCTGCGATTCGGCGCGAAGGTCCCCGGGCAGGCGTTCATGGTGCGCGACGTGCTGATGGACTTCTCATACGGGGCGGCGTTCCTGGAAGAGCCGCCTGACGCCTACGAACGGCTCCTGCTCGACGCCATGGTCGGGGACCCCACGCTGTTCATACGTAGGGACGAGGTGGACATCGCCTGGGGGATAGTGCAACCCCTGCTCGACGCTTGGGCCAACGACGGGGCCCCCCTCGCGGGCTATGCCGCCGGGTCCTGGGGACCGCGCCAAGCTGACACCCTCATAGAGCGCGACGGACGAAAATGGCGAACACCGTAACGCCCTCGCCCTCGCCCTCGCCCACGCCCCCGCCCAAACCGGCCGGTCCGGGACAGCCCGTCCAATCCGGCCAGGCCGGTGGGGCCAGCGCAGGCGACGACGGCCCCGTCGTGGTCCAAAGCTGGAAAAAGCGCGGGGTCAGCCTGGGCGAGGTCGTAACGGCGTTACCCGAGCTGCGCCGTGAGGCCGCCGGCCGGGAAGCTGCCACTCGTACAGCCGTCATGACGATCGTGATGGTCGTCGGGCCGAAGGACGACCCGGTCTCCTGCGCCGAAACGGTGCGTTCGCTCGGCGCCCACCACCCGTGCCGGGCGGTCGTGTTGCGCCCCGACCCTGACAGCACCCCGGTAATCGACGCCACCGCCACCTTGTGGCGCGCTTCGGCCACGGCCGAAGGGGGGCACCCCATTTTCTTCGAGGAGCTCCACCTGCATGTCGGGGGCCAGGCGGCTTCCCACCTCTCATCGATCGTGGGGCCTTTCATCCTGGCCGACCTCCCCGTTGCCATGTGGTTCCCGGGTGACCTGCCCGACCCGACCGACCCGCTGCTCAGGCTCGCTTCGGTACTCATGGTCGACACACGCTTGGTGGGCCCCGCGATGGCCGAGATCGGCCATTCCTACCGGACGCTGCTCGAGCTGGCCAACCACCAGCCCGTCGTCGACCTGTCGTGGGTACGCCTGCAACCCTGGCGGGACCTCCTGGCGGGCCTGTTCGAACCAGAGCACAGCCGGCATTTCCTCCAGGGCGTCCGTCTGGCGGCCGTGAAGGGGAAGCCCGGCCCCCGCCACATGCTCGGCGGCTGGCTCATGGCCCAGCTCGACCTGCGCGCTCGCGAGCTCGTCCTCACCGATTCCAAACATGTCGACATAACCCTCGAAGCCGCCTACAACGGCGAAGAGGGCAGGTTCCAGGTGAGCCGCGACGAAGGGGCACGCGCCGTGTGGGCGAAGGCTTCCCTATCTGGCGGGATGGCGCACGGCCAGGCCATGCCACTGCCCGACGACTCCCTCACCTCGGCGCTGTCCGCCGCCATAGCCAACCTCCGGGCGGACCGGGTGTGGGAACGCGCCTTGGCTGCTGCCGCAGCCCTCGCGTCCTAGGGGTTAGGGTCTAGGCCGTGAACGGAGAGCTTGTTATCACCGACGACCTCCCCGGTCGCTTCGCGAGCGAGGTGATCTCGGCCTTCGCCAACCGCCCTGGCGAGGAGTTTGACATCGCGCTTTCGGGCGGCCCGACGGCACGGCGCTGCTACGAGCGCCTCGCGGTCGAGGGTGCTCAGGAGATCGACTGGCTGGTCGTCAACTTCTACTGGAGCGACGAACGCTGCGTCCCGCCGGACGACCCTGACTCCAACGAGCTGCTCGTCCGCCAGGCCCTGCTGGAGCGAGTCGGGGCCGCCAACGCGGTCTACCCGATGCGCTGCGACGAGGGCCTCGATGCCTACCAGCTGCGCATAGGCGAGATCGGCCAGCTCGACGTCGTCCATCTCGGGATGGGGGCGGACGGGCACACGGCCAGCCTTTTCCCCGGGTCCCCGGCCCTCGACGCAGACCCCGGCCAGCTGGTCACCTTCAGCGAGGACCCGAACGGGCTCAGCAGCCACCCCCGGATGACGTTCACTTATTCCGCCATAGCCAGAGCGAGGCTCGTCATCTTCACAGTCGCCGGCGAGGTCAAGCGACCAGCGATGGAGGAACTCGTCGCCGGCAAGGACATCCCGGCAGCACGTGTCCGGGCGGGCCGCGTCCTGTGGCTCGTCGACAAGGACGCTGCTCCCCGGAACCTGTGACACAGCCCTCCTCCTCGCATCAGGGCCACGGCCGCGGGGCGAGCACGGGCGACGCGGAACTGGATGCCCGCCTGGAGTCCCTCCTCGACGAGCTCGCTGTCACCGCCAACCGCGACCAGCTCCGTGAGCTGCTCATCTCTGTGGTCCGTCTAGGCCAGGGCCACCCCGACCGCCTCGACCTCAAGATCGCCAACGCGGCCCTGCGCGAGATGCGGGAAGGTTTCGAGGTCTTCGCCCCGTACAGGGACGTCCGAAAGATCACGATGTTCGGCTCCGCTCGCACTCTGCCAACCGACCCGCTTTACGCGCAGGCACGCGACCTCGCATCGCTGCTGTCGTCCATGGGCTGGTCGACCGTCACGGGGGCTGGCCCGGGGATAATGGCGGCCGGCCTCGAAGGCGCCGGCCCCGAGCACGCCTTCGGGATCAACATCCGCCTCCCCTTCGAGCAGGAGGCGAACCAGTTCATCTCCTCTGACCCGAAGCTGGTCTCGATGAAGTACTTCTTCACCCGCAAGTTGCTGCTCGTCAAGGAGTCCGACGGCTACGCGGTCCTCCCCGGAGGGTACGGCACCCTCGACGAGGCATTCGAGCTGCTCACGCTTCTCCAGACCGGCAAGGCTGAGCCCTCACCGATGGTGCTGCTGGAAGTGCCCGGAGGAAGTTACTGGCAGGCGTGGGAGCATTTCGTGACCGAGGAGGTGGAGGCGCGGGGCCTCATTTCGCCAGGCGACGCAAGCCTCTACCTGATCACCGACGATGTCGCCGAGGCGGCGGCGGAGATCCTCGGCTTCTACCGCAACTACCACTCGCTCCGCTGGATCGGCGACCGTCTAGTGGTCCGCTTGCTCGCGCAGCCGACGCCCGGCGAGGTGGCCGCCCTGTCCGAGGAGTTCGGCCACATTTTCCTGCACGGGGCCATCGAGATCCTGCCCGGCCCGCTCCCGAGCGAAGTTCGCGAGGACGACCAGGTCCACCTGCCGCGCATCGCCCTCCGCTTCGACCGGACGTCCTATAGCCACCTTCGCCAGCTGATAGACGCCCTGAACGCGCTCCCGAGCGCTCCCCCGCCGGCCGCTGGGCTGCCGGTGCCGCCGCGCCACCTAATTCGCGAGCGCTGATCCCGTCTCAGCATCGGCGGCGTCCGGGCTCCCGTCCATGCAGGACGGGCATGTCCGTTGCTCTTCCTCGGCGACTGCTGCCAGCACTCTCTCGGCGACCTCGGCAATTGTGTCAAGCTGCTCTGCCTCCAGCAGGTCGACGAAAAGGCGCCGCACCGCCTCCAGGTGGCCAGGGGCGGCCGCGCTGATCTCGCCGAGGCCGCGGGCGCTCACGCCGACGACTGCCCCACGCAGGTCAGAGGGGCACTTGATTTTTTCGACCAGACCGCGGTCTGCCATACGGGTGACCTGGTGGGAGAGCCGGCTCTTTTCCCAGCCCAGCTGGTGGCCCAGTTCGAACAGCCGCAACCGGCCCTCTGGCTGCGCCGTTAGGGCAACGAGGACCACGTAGTCCTGGAAGCTGAGCTCAGAATGCGAGGCGAGGTCCCTTGCCAGCTGGGCGTTCAGGCGCATCTGCATGAGCTGTAGAGAGCGCCACGCGCGCTCTTCCCTCTCGTCCAGCCATCTGACTTCGCTCATGATCTTTCACCGTACCCGGAATAGTGGACATATCCCCTATGTTGGATGGGTAGGTGACACGCACACCACCGACACAAGGAGATCGCTCAAAATGACCACCACAGCAACATCTCTAACCCAAGAGACTCTAACCGGCGACTACACCCTCGATCTTGCGCACACGCGTATCGGCTTCTCAGCC
The DNA here is from genome assembly GCA_035509995.1 of Acidimicrobiales bacterium. Classification (GTDB taxonomy): domain Bacteria; phylum Actinomycetota; class Acidimicrobiia; order Acidimicrobiales; family Palsa-688; genus Fen-671. Next base: position 5,009 of record DATKHZ010000056.1, read on the forward strand.
CGTCACGTAATGGTGTCCAAGGTGCGCGGGCAGTTCAATGAGTTCAACGGCTCTCTCTCCCTCGACGCCGAGCAGCCGGCGAATTCCAAGGTCGAGCTCACCATCAAGGCCGCCAGCATCGATACCCGCAATGCGGACCGGGATGCCCACTTGCGCAGCAACGACTTTTTCGCCATGGAGGAGTACCCCGAGATAACGTTCCGCTCCACCCGCGTAGAACAGGCGAGCGAGAACGAGTACTACGTCACCGGCGACCTCACGATCCGCGGCACCACCAAGCCAGTGACCGTCAATTTCCAGCTCAACGGGAGCATCGTGGACCCCTGGGGCAACTTCCGGGTCGGCTTTGACGGCAAGACCACGATCAACCGCAAGGACTGGGGCGTCAGCTTTAATGCTCCCCTCGAGGCCGGCGGCGTCATGGTGAGCGAAAAGGTCGAGCTGGAGTTCGAGGTCGAGGCCGTCAAGGTCAAGCCGGCCGCCTAATTCAGGCCCTAATCGGGACCGTCCTCAGCGCTGCCGCCCGCGAGAAGGGCTGCAGCCCTGACGACAGCGCGCCGGGCGCGAGCGAGACGACGCTCCTCGTCCGCGGCCCGCGCGTTGTCGTCCCTTACCGCTTCCTTCAGCTTGGCGAGCCCGATGTCGGCCAGCTCCTCGGCTATGTCGTTGAGCCTCGAGCGCAGGCTCTCGAGATGGTCGTTCAGAAGGTCGTCACCCACGGCGAACAGTCTGCTTCGCATCTACCCGTCGCCGCCAGAGCGCTCGGGGTGACCACGTCCCACCGTTTGACTAGTACCTGTGGGCGAGATGGCAAGCAAGCCGTCCGTCACTTTCGACTTCCGTTCCAGGCAACTAGTGTCAGCCTGTGGACGACCTCGCCCTCGCCGGCTACCTCGAACGTTCCAAAGACCGCATCCTCACGACGCTGTCCGATTGGCTACGGATCCCGTCCATTTCGGCCGACCCGGCCCATGTCGGGGACGTAGCCAACTCGGCGGAGTTCTGTGCCGGCCTGCTGAGGGATGCCGGGTTCCATGAGGTGGAGATCATCCCGGCAAACGTCTCCGGGGAGAACGGGGCCGGCCTGGCGCCGGCAGTTTACGGTGAGTGGCTCGGGGCCGGCGATGACGCTCCCACAGTGCTGGTCTATGGGCACCACGACGTCCAGCCTGTCGACCCGCTCGATGAGTGGACCTCACCTCCTTTCGAACCGGTCGTGGTCGATGGCCTGCTGCTGGCGCGTGGGTCCTGTGACGACAAAGGCCAGGTGCTCATGCAGGCCGAAGCAGTGCGCGGCTTGCTCGGCGAAATGGGGGCCTTGCCTGTCAACTTGAAGTTCTTGATCGAAGGCGAAGAGGAGGTCGGCAGCCCCCACTTCGAGGACCTGCTCGAGCGTGAGCGAGAACGGCTCGCCACCGACGTGATCGTTGTTTCGGATACGACCATGGTCGCCGCCGATATCCCTTCGACCACACTCAGCATGCGAGGGCTGGTCTGTTTCGACGTCGCCCTGCGAACCGCAAAGTCCGACCTCCACAGTGGGCTCTGGGGTGGGGCCGTCCCCAACGCGGCGCTCTTGGCGGCACGGGTTGCAGCCAGCCTCCACGACGGGCTCGGCCGCGTGACGTTGCCCGGTTTCTATGACCGTGTAAGGGAACTTAGCGAAGAAGAAACACGCTCGCTCGGCGCAGTTCCTTTCGAAGAGGCAGAGTTTTGCAGCCAGGCCGGCGTTTCTTACCTCGAAGGCGAAGCCGGCCGCACCCCTTACGAACGCACAGGCACTCGCCCCACAGCCGAGGTCACCGGTCTCCATGCCGGTTACGGCGGCCCGGGAATGAAAACCATCGTTCCCGCAACTGCCAACATCAAGGTCGCAATTCGCCTCGTGCCGGACCAGGGCCCCGAAGAAATTGCGGCGTCGTTCCGAACGTGGCTCGCCGCTCACATCCCAGAAGGAGCCGAGGTCACGGTGACACCGCTCGGCGGCGTGGCGCCCCTGCTCACGCCGCTCGACCATCCCGCAGTCCAGACCCTCTGCGGCGCCATCGAACGCGTGTGGGGCAAGAAGCCACTGTTTACCAGGAGCGGCGGCAGCGGGCCTGAGGAGGCACTGGGCAGAGTCCTTGGCGCCCCGGTCATTTTTCTCGGCGTTGGGCTCCCGGGCGACAATTTCCATGCCCCCAACGAACGCCTGGAACTCGACCAGCTCTGGCGGGGAGTATTGGCAGCCGGGGAGCTGCTCCTCGACCTCGGCACCTTGAAGGTGGGCCAATGAGCCGAGGCGGGCACGCCAAAAATCAAGACAAACGCTCCAAGAACGGCTCCGGCAAGGTCCCGGAAATGAAAGGCGCCGGCGGCAATGGCGCCGGTGGCAATGGGGGCAGCGGCAGTGGCGCCAAGCGTTGGCGCCTAAGCCCGGCTGACGCTCACGAATGGGTTAGCTTCGACGACCCGACCGAGGCAAGGACATGGCGTTTCGACGTCACTTTTCTCCTGTCGCACTGGGAATGCATTTACGGCAAGGGCTGCCAGGGTGTACTGACCGCTCCGGCGCCCGAGCTGGCGCAGGGGTGCTGTTCGTACGGAGCGCATATGACCGGTGACGAGGATATCGCCCGCGTGAAGGCGGCTGCGAAGACATTGACTGACGACCAGTGGCAGTTCGCGGAACAAGGGCGTCGTGGAGGGGTTGCACGGCGCGGGACCGCAGGCGTCACCGTCACCAGGTTGGTCGAAGACGCTTGCATTTTCCTCAATAGACCGGGTTTCCCAGGTGGCCCCGGCTGCGCTCTCCACCGAGCCGCCCTCGAGCGAGGCGAAAAGCCAATGGACCTCAAGCCTGATGTGTGCTGGCAATTGCCGCTGCGGCGCGAGGACACCGTTCACCCTGACGCTTCTGTGACATCGGTGGTCGGTGAATGGGACAGAGTTCACTGGGGCCACGGGGGCGAGGAGTTTGCCTGGTGGTGCACGGAGGCCCCTGAGGCGTTCCGCGGCGGCACTCCGGTCTGGCGGCAGATGAAGGACGAACTGTGTGCCATGGTGGGCCCGGCCGTTTTCGCCCTATTGGCGCCATACTTGGAGGTCCGGGAGGCCTCCGGGACGATGCTCCCCCACCCCGCAGTCCGCCAGCGGGGGTAAAGCCGGCCCGGCGCTAAGGCTCGGCCAACAGAGGTAAAGTCAAACCCCATGAGCCCGAAAGAGCATTGGAAAGCCGAGCCTGACGAGCACGACTACCCGGCGGCCCACGATTATCTCACCCTTGTTATGTCGACCGCAGCGGC
>DATKHZ010000057.1:0-3606 GCA_035509995.1 Acidimicrobiales bacterium
GCGGCTGCCGTGATGATCGTCAGCTTGCCGGTAGCGTTGCTGTTCGTGGTCTCACAGCGCCAGCTCCTCCGCGCGACAATGGGGATGTCCCGGTAAGACCTGCCCGGGCAGGTGGGTTAAATGGCCGTGGGCACAACCGGAGTCGCCTTCGGCAGCCAGAGACACGGCAGGCTCTGCGGCAGACGGTGGGTCGTCGTCGAGGCGAGGTCCGCATGACGGACGACGCTGTCTGGACCTACGACACGGGTCACTGGCCTCGGGGTCAGCTGGGCCAGTTGCCGCCGTCGACGTTCAGGCACTGCTGGGTGACATACTCGCCATCGCCCGATGCCAGGAAGAGGGCTGCCCCAGCAACGTCTTCGGGCCGTCCCATACGGCCGACAGGGATGGTGGACACCGCCCGGCGTTTGGCTTCTCCTATCGGCTCGCCACGAGCCTGCGTCGCCCGGCGGTCAATGTCGTCCCACATGGGCGTGTCCATGACACCCGGAGCCAAGGCATTGACAGTGATGGCATGAGCGGCCAATGCCAGCGCCATCGACTGGGTCATGCTTGTTACGTTTGCCTTGCTGGCGCAGTAGACAAGAGCGTTTGCCTCCCCGCGCCGACCCGCCTGGGAGGCGATATTGATGATCCTCCCGCCACGGCCCTGACTGATCATTGCCGTGGCCGCCGCCTGGGAGCACCACAACGTGCCCTTGCAGTTCACGTCCATGATGAAGTCCCAGTAGGCACCGTCGATCTCGAAGAACGGCCCGGTCCGGATGACCCCGGCATTGTTTACCAAGATGTCCAGCTCGCTCCGGGGACCGGCAAAGTCGAATATGGCCTGCTCTACCGCTGCACGGTCTCGCACGTCCAAGACCAAGGCCGTGGCCGCCCCGCCCGCAGCCTCGATCTCGCGTGCGACGGCCCACGCATTATCGGTTGATATGTCGGCTACGCCAACCGTGGCGCCCTCGGCCGCGAAGCGCACCGCGACGCCGCGCCCGATGCCCTGACCAGCCCCCGTTACGATGGCTCGCTTGTTATCGAGCATCCCCAATGCAAACACTCCTTTGATGGCACTAATGGCCTGGCCTCAGGGGCCCCAACGGGGCCGGGCTAAGACCGGGCCCCTCGGTTCTCTTGGAACCCAGGGTTGGACGAGATGGCCCGATCGTGGCATCGCCAAACCTCCCCCGTTCTTTTGGGCGGGGAGGTTTGGGGTGCCACGACCGCCATCTTTTCAGTTGCGTGGGGCTAGGTGGAATCGAACCACCGACCTCAGCATTATCAGTGCTGGACAAGGGCCTGATCAGCGCCCGCCACCCCTCTTGAACTGCCCTTTTATAACAGCCTGTGCCGCTCCGAACCGCCCCGTGCCACATCCTTTGGGCACGCCTGGGGCACGGCGGCCAGCCGTGGAGCCCGCCCAACAGTCTGCAGGAGGAGGTACCCGCCACCCGGGGCAACTCCCTCCTTCCCTGGCCGGGAGGGAGCGCCTCTTCGTCTGCCGGCGGCTGATTTCACACCGGAGGACTGGCGCTCCCCTCCGGGAGCCACCTACGGAGAGCGCCGTTGGAGCGTCCCGACGGTTGCTGGCAGGCCCGGTGTCGTATGGCTGCAAGAGTTCTGAGCTGATCGGCGGGGCTGGATTAAGGGGTGTACCCGCCGATAACCTTCCAGTCGGCCCGAGGCATCTTCGTGCCGGTCGCCGTCTGAGCGGCATGAGCGACAAACCCGTTGCTCGACACCGTCATGACGACCAGGCCCCAGTACGGTTCCCTTGGACGGATCACAATGGCATCCGTCGAGCAAATACCGTCGAGGGGTGCCACGCTGACCTTGTGGAAGTACGGCCGAATCTTGCCGAAGAGGATATCCCCGCTACGGAACCTCGTCTTTCGACTCTGCAGCTCGCCCGCCTCGCCCCAGTCGCTTAAAGTGAGCTGGCGACGCGGAATGTGCTCCAGGCCAACAGCGGGGACGGTACGTGGCAATTCGCGAGCGTCTATACTTTCCGTGGCAACGTCTACAAGATCCTTGAGAGGTACGGCCTGTCAACCTGGCGGTAATTGACCCAACGGCAAGTCGTTGGCGACCACATCCTTGAAGCCGGGGTATCGCAATCGGACGAACCACTCGGAGTAGATCACCTTCGCCATCTCTTCAAGGAGTTGGATCCTTCGGCGTGCATTGGTAATCGCGCGGTTCAGCGCGCAGAGGATCGCAGCGATGCGGTCTTGAGTGGGTCGGTCGGGTATCCGAACTCGGAGGGACTTGGCCGACCCGACGTTGAAGTGTTGCTGGGCGGACCCCACAAGTTGGCTGCTGACGGTTGCGCGCCCCCATGCGGAATTGAAGATCGCAGCTAGGAGCTCGGAATTCAGATGTGGGCCTGGGGTAATGACTACGAGATCGGCGCAATTCGAATCAGCGAACTCCTGCGGAATCACCGCTGCTGTTCCCGGATAACCCGTCCTCACTACAACGACGTCACCCGCCTTTAGGGCGGACTTGACAAGTTTTCGATGAAAGGTCTCGGTGATGGCGAGCATGCCATCCTCTACGATCTCGAACGGCCGCACGTTCTGGGATCGAAGGAACGGGATGCCGTCATCGACGTACTCGTCCGCCATCTTGCCGACATGACCAACCGTCACTCGCTCACACAAGTCTCCGAGAACAGCGTCGCACCAATCACTCATTTGTCAGGATTCCTTGGATGGCTCGGTCGATTGTTATTCGTAGACTTCTCGCTTCGTCGGAGAGCCCAGCAAACTCGTCGTAGAGGCCAGCAAGCGTCTCGGTAAAATTCACCTCGTCGTCATCTTTGACTGCTGTTCCCGTATAACGTCCCGGATTGAGACTCCAGCCTTGGCGCTCTATCTCGGCCAGGGTCGCGACCTTGCAGAGCCCGGGCACATCGACGTATACGCGTTCCGGAAAGCCCTCCTTGAGCAGGGGGGCACTGCCGTCGGCAGTTTCGACGGTTTCGCCCCGGTACAGACGCACGACGTTGGCGATCATTTCGATCTGTTCGGGCAGGAAGTCTCGGTGAGCACGATCGATTTGGCGATAGAGGTGCCGAGCGTCGATCAACAGGACGGAGTCCTCGCGCTCTGCACCCATCTTCCCCTTGTCCAGAAACCATAGGGTTACTGGCAAGGTGACCGTGTAGAAGAAGTTGGTACCGATGGCGACGATCACATCCACGCTCTTGGACTCGATGAGTTGGCGCCGGATGTCACGCTCCGAATGCGAGGCGTCGCCGGCTGAGTTGGCCATCACGAACCCGGCCCGCCCACCGTCACGGAGGGACGAGTAGAAGAGCTGGATCCAGAGGTAATTGGCGTTGTCGGGCCTCGGGATTCCGACTGGGAACCGCTTGTCGCCCTCCAGTTTGCTCTTCTCGACCCCGTTGACGTTGAACGGCGGATTGGCCATGACGAAGTCGAACGATCCCGTGCTGTGGTGGAGGTCGTCGTAGTAGCTGTTGCCAAGCCGGATGTCACCGGAGAGCCCATGCAAGGCCAGGTTCATCTTGGCGATGGGGACCGTCGACTCCTTTTGCTCCTGACCGTAGACGGACAGCTCTACCGACGCCGAACCGCGGTGGCGCTC
>DATKHZ010000058.1:0-7490 GCA_035509995.1 Acidimicrobiales bacterium
CCGTTCGCCCAAGAGCCTCAACATCGATTCAAGCCACGGCCGGAGCTCCGGCGGTGCAGCGTCGAATACCAGGAAAATAGAGTTCGACGCGCTCCTGTACCACGCCTCGGGATCGCGGACCGATAGCAACACAAGTGCATCTGGGTTGGCAGCCGATAACTCCCGCCAGAACGACGCTCCAGGCCAGTCAACCAGCGATCCAAAACCTGGCGGCATCGACGACCAATCCACCTCGCCGCCCTCGATCGCATTCGTCCAAAGCGGTATCTGGACGGTGGGATCGGAGATCACCTCGAACATGTGGTGACATTTCCCACCCAGGAGTTGCTCAAGGGCCAACTTGAGGGAGTTCGTACCAGTACGACCGACACCAGCGCCGACGACCTTCAGTGACATAAGGCTCCCATCCCCTTCGAAAGCCCCGAAAAGAGGCCCGCCTGGGAGCATAACCGGATCCGACCGGCCGTTCACCGACTGCTACCTCGGTGTGACCCTCCGTTTGGTACAACTAGTCCATCACCGCGTCGACCGGGAGAGCTGGATGAAGGGCAACGAGCGAGACGGAGCGCAGTGACGGCGCGGCACAGCCGATCCCGCGGGATTGCCCTGGCGATCGCAGGAGCGACGGTGGCCGCCGGGATGCCGTCAGCGCAGGCCGCGCCCGAGGCAGCTGGCAGGCCCCCGGGCCCTGCCTTGTTCTTTGCGACATTGTCGGTATCACCGCACCAGGCCCTGGTCGATGGCCAACCGGTAAGGGTGCGCATCTCGGGAGCCTCCTACGGCACGACCTACGCCGTCGCCGAGTGCGACCCGAAGGCCGCCCTGTTGCTGCCTGAGCCTTCCTCGTCGCTGCAGGACGGCTGTGACAGCCGCAATAGCACGCTCGTAACCGTCGGGGCAGGTGGCTCAGCCTCTGTGCCTGTCGATCTAGCCGCGGTTCTCACCACCTCCCTGGGAGCGTCCGACTGCCGCAAGCAGAGGTGTTTCCTGGCCATATTCGCGCTGCACTCCACCGGGGGAGCCAAGTTCGCCGTGCAGCGCCTGAGTTTCTCGGCAAAAGCCTGTGCGGCTCCGGGTTCGTGCGCCACCCCGGCCGATGCCTGGGCCCCATCCCTCGGGCCTCCCCCCTCCGTCGACCAGCAGTCTGCGGGGACCGCACCGCCAACGAGCGTCGCCGCCGGTAGCGCCGCCCATCTGATCAACGTGGGGAACCCCCTCGTCGTAGGGCTCCAACCGACCCTCGCCGAGAGCCTCACCACCCAGGGCTCGGTTACGGGGCCCTTCTACGGCCAGGGATTGGCGGGATCAGGCACCAGCACCCCTACTTCTTCCCCCTCGACGAGTACTTCAGAGCCGCCGACCTCTTCGACCACGAGCATGAGCACACCATCCTCGAGCACGCCGACGTCGTCGACAACATCGATCACCCCATCCGTCCCAGGACAAGGCGAGGGACTGTTGCGCCTGGCCTTGGACGCGCCGGGCACATCGTGGGGCCCCGGGACGCCCAGCTCCACGGTGGTGGACGCTGCCGTGACCGACCTGAGCACCCACCAGGTGGTGGGGACGCAGCAGTACGTGCTGTTCTGGGGAGCCTCGCCATTTGTCTACGCCGGTTTCACAGGCCCGGTCCGCCTCTCGGACCGCTACTCGGTCAAGATCTCGGTGGAGGCACCGGCGGCCCGAGGCGGCCTGTCCCAACCCGGCAGGCTGCCACCTCAGGCGGTCCTGTTGACCAGCGCTCTGGAAGTGGTGAGCTCCACCAACCCCCAGTTCCTCGCTTACGCCTACGCCCCCGTCGTGTACGGCCGCTCCACTTCCGCCCTCCACGACGTGCCGATGCTGATGTACGCCGCCGTCGCTCCGGCAAGCGGCGGTGCCCACGTGTTGACTTACGTCATGGTCTTCAGCCACGAGGACGGGGGGACCGGGTACCTGCCCTTCCTGGAGTTGGGCTCCTGGGGGCGCATGACCGACATTGACAACGCCGTGTCGTTCACCGTGAGCGCGGCAGGCTCCATTTCTGGGCAGAGGTACCTCTGGGGCGGGGAGCCGAGGGGGTTCCCCGACAGCCAGACGTCGCCCCAGGAGGTCGACAGGCCCTTCACCGGCGTTTGGTGGGGCAATCACCCCGTGTTGCGGGACGCCACCGGCAACAACCAGTTCGCTGACTTTGGGACCACTCCGTTCAGGTTCCAGCTGGCCCCGGTCGCCGCGCCCGCACCCGGTGGGGCCCGCGAGGCCGTGATGGACGCCAACCCGTTCACCTACGAGGTGATGGCTGACGAAGTGGCCCGCTGGTACACAGACCTCTCGACGAGCCCTAGTTCACCTGACCCCGGCCAAGCCGAGCAGTATGCCATTGTCGACATGGACACCGCGGGCCGTGGGGTATCCTCGGTTGCCGTCGACGTGCGCCTCTCGGGCTCGGATAACTGGTTCCGCAGCGACCTGGGCTGGGGCTTCCCGCTCGTCGGCACCGGCCACGTCCGCACCGTCGTGAAACTGCCGCTCGGGTGGGGTTCAAGCAGCATCACCGGTCTACAAGTAGCCGTCGAGCCTCCATCGGCTGCGTCCACTTTGGCGGTGCGCTTCGTCCACATCGGACGGTTTACGGGAACGCAGGTGCTGCAGGTCCGCGCCCCTAGGGCCTCCGTGGTGCCCGAGGCGCTCGCCGTGACTTCGTCGTAGACCCGTCACGCCGAGTGCTCGATTGCCTTGCGGTCTGTCTCTCACCCTGCCGCCGGTGCCACGGGGGCGACGCGCGACGAAGGCGCCGGGCCCGGTACCTAACCGTGCTCCGGCACCTTCGTTCAGTGGGCCACCGGCCAGGGCGGTCCTACTTGTGCCAACCCGCGCAGTGGCGGGCCCTTGCTAGCTGAGAAGCGAGAGGCTCTTGACGATGTAGAGGCGGCCGTTCCATTTGAGCCATTCGCCCCTTGCAACCCGGAGCTCCACGAGGCGCCTACCCATTGGCGACCCGAGCCGGAAGTTCTGCGCCCACCGGTACCCGGTGCGAAGGTGGCCGTGGCGGTAAAAGTGGTAGGCCACGAGCACCCGTACTCCCAACACGAGGCGGACCGAACAGGGGAACATCACGGCGAAGAAGGCGTGCCTGGTGGCAATCAAGCTGCCACGAACAAGGAAGTGTGGCCAGAAACGGACGCACTTTTGCCCGCGGAACCTATAGGGCGGCACGGTCTTAATGGTCGTCGGCGGGGTCACAGTAGTCGTAGTTGTAGTCGGTTGAGCAGTGGGGTTGAAGAGGTTGAACTCGTCGATCGACCACCACAGACCTGCGTCCGCATTGAGCAAGACTTTCACGTACTTGGCGTTTTGAGGGCTGAAGCTCACGATCTGCGGTGTCCCGCTGCCGGTGCAGCCGGCGACCTTGGTCCATGAGCTGCCGTCGTTGGAGACATAGACATCAAAGCCGCGGGCGTAGTCGTTCGGCGACCCTGGCATAGACATCTTGAGCTCGTTGAAGTTCTCGGCCGAGCCGAAGTTGACCTCGAAGTACAGCCCCGGCACCTGGTCCTCGTTGGTGCTGAAGCGGCTGCTGTAGTTGCCGTCGAGGGCATTGGCTGGCGCGTCGGCGCTCGAGGAAGGAGCGTTGCTCGTTGCTGTCCAACCCGTACGGTCAAGCGTGAAACCGCTCTCGACTGCTGAACAGTTGGAGCCGGGGACCGCAGTCGTGGTGGTCGTAGTCGCCGTTGTAGTTGTAGTCGTGTCAGCGCTGGCCGGCTGGGCGACTGGTGAGAAGAAGGCGACCGCAGTCGCGATCGTGGTAAATACAGCCGCGCTGGTCACAGCGTGCCGGCGGCACTTGTCAAACCATCGCTGGGTCATTTGCGTCCTCCTTTACATATGGCGGGTCCCGCCTTGCACGTGCGCGAGGTTCCGAATTACGTGCGACAGGAATTCCACCTTCCTTTCGTTAGTTCCTTTCCACGCCGTGTGACCTCCGTTTGATCAACATCTGATGAAATTGTGAAGGAGCAGATGTGCGCTATTAGAGCCCGCTCGGCAGGGCGCCAGCGATGGCGGTCAGGGCTTGAGCAGCGGGTTCAGCTCATTTATGGCGTCGGCCTCGAGACGCAGGACTTACACGAGGGCCCACCAAATTGATCGAGATGACATAATTGGGCAAGCGTTGCCAAGTTGTGCCTAACCTGGCGGGCATGTTGCAAAGGTCGGGGAACGCCTGGAGACTGATCGGGCGACAACGAGAGGCGGCCGTGGTCGACCGCGCTTTGGCCAACGCGCAGGCCGGCGAGAGCTCTGTGCTCGTGGTCCACGGCGACCCTGGCGTCGGCAAGACCGCGCTCCTCGACTACGCAGTCGAAGCAGCCGAGGGCTTCCACGTCGTGCGGGCCTCGGGCGTCGAGGGAGAGGCACACCTCGACTACGCCGCACTCCAGGTTCTTTGCTCGCCAATCCTGGAGTTCGCTAAGCGACTTCCCGGCCCGCAGTGCGAGGCGCTCGCAGTCGCTTTCGGCACCAGCGCCGGGCACGCGCCGAGCCCTCTGCTAGTGGGTCTCGCGACGCTCGGCCTCATGTGGGAAGCCGCTGACCAGCAGCCTCTCCTATTCGCGGTCGACGACGCGCACTGGCTCGACGAGGCATCAGCTACGGCACTCGCGTTCGTCGCTCGCCGATTACTCGCAGAACCGATAGCGCTGATATTTGCGACGCGCGAGGTGGGCAGCGACTTTGGACGCTTTCCATCTCTCCTCGTCGGCCCATTGGGCAGTCGAGATGCACTAGCACTTCTGGAGTCGGTCCTGCCTGCGCGGCTCGACCAGTCGGTGCTCGAGCGGATGGTCGCCGAGACAGCAGGCAACCCCCTTGCGCTCGTCGAACTTCCACGTGGGCTCACCTACGACCAGCTCGCTGGCGGCTTCGGCCTGCCAGGAGCGCTATCGCTGTCAGCGCGGATTGAGCAGAGTTTCCTACGACGACTTGCGGTACTCCCGCGCGACGCGCAACGGCTCTTGCTCGTGGCAGCTGCAGAGCCACTCGGTGACCCAGCGCTTCTTTGGAACGCTGCTCGACGGCTTGGGATCTCCGAGAAGGCCGGCGAAACCGTGGAGTCCGAAGGCTTGCTGACACTCGATGGCACTGTGTCGTTCCGCCATCCGCTCGTTCGGTCGGCGGTGTATGCATCGGCCGACCCAAGCGAGCGGCGCGAGGTTCACCGCGCACTCGCGGAGGCAACCGATCCCGAGGTTGCCCCAGACCGTCGCGCGTGGCACCGCTCGCAGGCGGCGCTAATGCCAGACGAAGAGGTCGCGACCGATCTCGAGCGCTGCGCAGCGGCGGCGCAGGCGCGCGGTGGTTTCGCCGCCGCCGCCGCATTCTTGGAGCGATCCGTCGCCCTGACCATAGAGCCGGCACATCGATCGGACCGAGCACTTCGGGCTGCCGAGGCAAAGCGCGTTGCGGGAGCTTTGAACTCCGCCCTGCGGCTTGCCGCCATAGCAGAGAGCGGACCGTTGGACGAGGTCCAGCGAGCCCAGCTGGACGTCCTTCGGGGTCGAGTCGCCTTCGCCGGCAATCGAGGCAACGACGCCGCGCCTCTCATGTTGAAGGCGGCCTCTCGGCTTGAGCACGTTGATATAAGGCTCGCGCGTGAGACCTACCTCGACGCGCTTACCGCTGCCCTGTTCGCCGGACGGCTCGCACTGGAAGCGAGCGCACAGGTGGTAGCGAGGGCGGCGCTTGCAGCACCACGCGCGGATGGAGCTGCTAGGGCGTCCGAACTTTTGCTTGAGGGCCTGGCGCTGCTGATCACGGGTAGCTACAGGTCTGGGACCGCAGCGTTGCAGCAAGCGATGATCGCGTTTCGGTCGGACGACCTACCGGCGCACGAGCTGTTGCGATGGGGATGGGTAGCTGGATCTTCAGCCGGAGTCATGTGGGATTACGACTCCTGGGACTCCCTCACCGCCCGGCAGGAGCAGCTTGCCCGCGAGCTTGGCGCCCTGACGATCCTCCCGTTCACGCTGAGTATTCGGGCCGGAATTTGTCTCTACGCAGGGAAAGCCGCGGAGGCCGCATTCCTTGTGGGCCAGGCGCAGGACGTGACCGCCGCATCCGAGAACCTGCGTTTTCGCAACGCCTCGCTACTCGTCGCCGTATTCCGCGGCGAAGAACGAGAGGCGCGCGAGCTCATCGACGCCATAAAAAAGGACTCAGCTGAGAGGGGCGAAGGAGGGGCATTGTCCGTGGCCTCCTGCGCGACGGCTCTTCTCTCCAATGTCCTCGGTCAGTACGAGGAAGCGTATTCCGCCGCGATGGATGCACTGAAAGACCCCAACGATTTCGTGTACTCGGGGTGGGCGACGGTCGAGCTCATCGAAGCGGCCAGCCGCGTGGGCAAGGCAGAGAAGGCTAAACCTGCGCTCGAGCGCTTGATCGAACGCACTGAGGCGAGCGGAACGGACTGGGCACTCGCAACTCAGGCTCGGAGCCGAGCATTGCTCTGTGGCACCGAGGAAGCCGAAGCCCTATACCTCGAGGCCATCGAGCGGCTCATCCCAACACGGGTGCAGTTCGAGTTAGCGCGCACCCGACTGCTATATGGGGAGTGGCTCCGGCGCCAGCGCCGGCAGCGAGACGCCCGGGACCAGCTGCGCCGCGCCCATGAGCTGTTCCTCGAATTCGGCATGATGGGGTTCGCCGATCGCGCTGGCGCAGAATTGCGCGCGACCGGCGAACCCGTTCAGAGGCGCGAGGTCGATAGTCGCCTTGGCCTAACACCTCAGGAGGCTCGCATCGCCACTCTCGCAGCCCAGGGTTCCACCAACCAGGCGATAGCTGAGCAGATGTTCATAAGTGCGGCGACGGTCGAGTACCACCTCTGGAAGGTGTACCGCAAACTCGGGATCAAGTCTCGCACCCAAATCGCGAACAAGCTGCTTCACCCCGATCGGCGTACCCGGACGGCGGGCTTCTAGCCGAGGGACTTACAGCCGTTGGGGTGGTCCCCTCTGCGTTCACCTTACCCGGCTGAAAACCTCCGCCTGACCTCGCTGCCACTGGAGCACGATCACCTGTCCCCGACAACTAAGGGGTTCCTAGATGCACGGCTCGTGCCGGTCGACGGATGATCGGAGGGCCCGGCACGAGAAGGGAATACCCGTCATGGCATCGGATAACGAGCAGATCATCCGGCGGGCATACCGGGCCCTCGAGGAGAAGGACCTCGAGGGGTGGGTCAACTGCTTCACCCCGGACGGGACCTTCACCGACGAGTCGATCGGCGTCACCTACCTCGGTCCAAAGGAGCTCGCCTTCACGGTCGAGAACTACGGGAGGGCATTCCCGGACATGCACCGCGAGCTCTTCCAGTTCTACGTGGCCGGCAGCATCGTCGTAGTCCAGCTCGCCCTTCAGGGCACCCACCTCGGCCCGCTGAACCTTCCCGGCGGGGTCATCCCGCCGACGGGCAAGCGGATGGACGCGCCGTGTGCGGACGTCTTCGAGCT
>DATKHZ010000059.1:0-2009 GCA_035509995.1 Acidimicrobiales bacterium
CCTTGTTTTGCTCTGGGTAGTGTCGGACAAAACGAGCGGATTCTGCGAACCGACCCAAGTCGTAAGCGCTCACATAGTCCTCGTGCACCTCAGGCTCGGTCGCTTGCGGTGCCGCAATTTCGTCAGCCGCGCTGATGTTGACTCGAGCGTCGAGCTGACGCACGTCGTCGAGGCTGGGGGCTCCGATCACCGCTTCAAGGGCGCCTCCCGCCGCGATTGGAAAGGCGATGGCTCCACCACCAATCGACAGGCTGGTGACCCTTTGCGGTGCCTTCGCAGCCAGGAAGAGGGCGGCTGCAGTGCCAACGTCGGGCCCGACAATGTGGGGCGCGCCCAGATCCCATTCGTCGATCAGGAGAGCCAAAAAATCTCCCATGGCGTCGGGTGCGATCAGTCGTTCGGGCTGGTCGGAGTGGCCGAATCCGGGCATGTCAAGCGCGACAACTCGGCCAACAGCGCTGATCTGATCCCAGACCCGCCGGAACGCCCAGAGAGTCTCTGGCCACGGCGCCAACATCAGGATGACTGTGTCCGATTCCGCCTTGGTGTCTGCGTAACGGACCCGTGTTCCAGCGCAGACCCGGAAGTAGGTAACGATTTCAGAAGTTGTCTGATAACTCATTGGTGTCCTTCCTAGTCGAGTCGTACTCAAAGTGAGGCACGGCTCACAGCCCTTGATCCACTGCCAGGCTTCTCCTTGGTCCATGGGGGGCGTCGTCGGTCACGGCAAGGTTCCTAGAGCGGCCCAGAGAAGTCGAGGACGAGCCGGCCACGGACGCCTCCAGCGGCGAGTCGACGATGCGCTTCGGAGGCCTCGCTCGCCGGTAGAACCTCGGCGACCCGAAGCGTGATGACGCCTTCCTCGACCTGGCTTCGAAGCCGATCGAACAGGGCCGTGTCGGTCGCCGATCCGAATGAAGAGACGGGATGGATGACGATTCCCCGCTCGCTCGGCCCGCTCCATCCTTTGAGTGTCACCAAGCCTCCACTATCGGCGACGGCTGGCAGCGCCAGGGCGTCCAGTGCGGCACTGTCGATCAGTCCCGGCGCACCGCACGGGAGCTGCTGTCGGACTTGGTCCGCAATGTTGTTGCCGGGTTCGACGATGACGTCGGCGCCGAGACCACGAACGAGCGCCGTATCGCACCAGGCCGCGACCGCCAGGACCGTCAGGCCGTCCGCGTTGGCCAGCTGGGTGGCGTATCCCCCCACTGCTCCGCTTGCACCTATGACGGCGACCATGCTGCCTGGTGGAAGGGCCAGTACATCCAAGGAGAGGCGTGCCGTGACCGCGTTGAGCAGAAGTGTCGATGCCTCAGGGAAGCTAGCCCCGAGCGGAGTTCGGACTACTGAGGCCTCGTCGACCACAACCTGCTCGGCGTAGGCCCCTCGATGTGGACCCATGGGAATGACAAAAGCGATCACAGCGTCGCCGACGGCGAGGCGGTCATCGGTGCCAGGTCCGAGCATGTCGATGATCCCTGCGACGTCCACGCCTGGTATGTAGGGAGGCGGCCGCTCCGCCAGTTGGGCGGCTCTTCCTCCTGATCGGAAGGTGATGTCGGTGGGGTTCACCGCCGCCGCGTGAACTTTGATCCGAATTTCGCCGCGTCCCGGCTGAGGTTCGGGAAGCTCAACGACCTTGAGAACTTCTGGACCACCGAACTGAGTGAGCCCGATCGCCTTCAACTCGTTAGCTCCTGCTTCGCGTGTCGCTCTCCTCGATCCTCACACGGCTGTGTTGGTCCGTTGATACGCGCACTCGGAAGGGCGGGCATCACCCCATTCTTCCGTGCGATGTTCACATCCGGTAGTTCGACCGAACGAGTTCACGATCAGTTGCGATCAAAGACGCCCCCATGTTCGCCAACCGATGCAACCTGCAACCTCACGCTGTTGCCCAGCCCGGGATCTGGCACAGGGCCGCTGGAGACAAGCTCACCCGCGCCACGTGGCGCCGTCAATGCCGCAAGCAAGACCCCGGCGAAGGCGATGCCGGCGAGTACCCA
>DATKHZ010000060.1:0-2189 GCA_035509995.1 Acidimicrobiales bacterium
TTCGGCCCCCTTCGCCTGGCCTCGTCGAAAGGTGAGGTCCGGGCGTACCTCCTGGTAACAGCCCGTACGGTCCTGGCTTCGCACTGGCGCCAGCGCCTAGGCTTAGCCGTTACTTCCATCGACCCGGTTTCAGACTTGGCCTACCTGGCTGAGCCCTCGGCGCCTGATCAACCAAGTAGCGCTCCTCAGCGGGCTGGCACGATCCTGGCCGCCCTCCCCGAGCGCTTTCGGCGGATCCTTGAGCTCCGCTTTCTTGAAGCATGCTCGATCAAGGAGGCCGCTCAAGCCATGGACGTAAGCGTGAGCAATGCCAAGGTGCTCCAACACCGGGCTTTGCAAATGGCGGCCAAACTGGCCCAGGACTTGGGCCAATGACCGGCCGGAAGCTGTCCGCTTTCATCGATGCCATAGTGTCGGGACGACGTCCGGCGAGGTTCTCGGCCACCCCCGACGACGTTGAAGTCCTTCGCATGGCCATCGCCCTGTCGGCAGAGCGCCCCGGTGGTGCCAAACCCGACGAACAGTTCGTCTCCGGGTTGTACGAGGAGCTGAAGGCTCAGGCGAGCGCCCGGGCCGACCCCGGCTTCCACCCGATCAGGATGACTGGCTCGGTTGCACGCCCGATACGGATGAGCCGCGGGCGCTTTGCCATTGCTGCGGTCGCCGCGGGCTTGGTGCTCGTGGCCGGTACCGCTTCTACCACCGAGGCGTTCAACCACGGAACGGCCGCCCCCACGGCGGTGCCAGCGCCTCACGGAAAGGTCTTGCTCACCGGGACGTTTGAAAGTGCCGATCACCGTGTCGTGGGCCAGATCGTCGCCTATCCCAGTCGTCCATCGTGGGTGTACATGAACGTGGACGTCGCCCATTACAGCGGCCGGCTGGTCTGCATGCTCCAAAGCGACAACGGTTCTACCGTGGCCGTCGGCACCTTCGCGGTCCGTGACGGCATCGGTGAGTTTTCACGGGCCATCCCGACTGAGGTCGGCCGGCTCCGTGGGGCGAGACTGCTCACCCCGACCGGTTCGGTCATCGGATCGGCCACTTTCGCTTAGTGGGTAAACGCACCATCGTCGTCGGGCGCCCCCTGGGCCCTGAGAGGTACGTCAACCAACCCACCGAGATAAGCATCCAAAAGCTGATGAAGCGGTACAGGAGCGCCGACGGCGACGACGCTTGCGGCGAGGACCCCGACATCAGCGAGCCAGTTCAAAAAGGCCACCATGACCACCGTCACCCATCCCGAGGCGGGAAGGCTAAGCGAGCACAGGCGGCCGGTCGGGCTAATGAGCACCTCGTCCCACTCCCGAGCCGGCCGGCCCAACGCTGCCTAGTGGCTCGAAGCGGACCAGCCACAGCGGGGGTGGACCGGGCCGCTCCGGTCGTCCGGCCGCTGTGGTCTTGGCTGGTCGCTGTTGCAAACTTCAAATGGAGTTCATCGCCACTGAGCCGACTTCGACCCGCCTCAGCGAAATAGGTTGAGATGGTTCTCCCCGTCGTCGACAAAGTAGATCCCCTTATTGCCGGGCTGCACCGCCAGGCCGAAGAGTGTCCCTACCCCTGCCGGCGAACCCGCTGTGTCAAGGAAGATCCAGTTGACTTGTTGGCCCTGCGGTGTCGTCTCGGTGATCTCGCCGTCGTTGCCGTTGACAGTGAGGATGTCGCCGTTGGGAGCAATGGCGAGGCCGAGGGGTGCCTTTAGGAACTGACCGGTTGACACGGAACGTCCAGAGCCATCTGAGGTGGCCCGTAAACGGGCGTTGGGGATGGCCGCGACCCGGTTTGCGACGGTGTCGGCGACATACAAGGTGCCGTTTGGCGCGAGCGCCACGCCGGTGGGACCGAGCACCAGCGCTGCTGCGTTGGTTGCTTCCTCGAACCCGTTCGCTATTACCACCTCTTGGCTAACCCGCGGTGGGGTTACTGAGAAATTGAGCGCTACTCGCACGACGGTGCCCTTGGCGACGTCCTTGCCTTTGGCGGCCACTGTTCCGTTCAAGACGTTCGTAACGAACAGGTCGCCCGAGTTGCCCCCGTCGTAGGCGGTCATGTCCCAGGGCCCATTGATGTCGCCGCCTCGTATGGTCTCGATGACTTTCCCGGCGCTGCTGATCACGTAAACGGCCCCTGCAGTAGCTGTCTGTGCCTTCCCGTTTGTAGTGGGCAGGCTACCGACGAAAACATCTCCG
>DATKHZ010000061.1:0-3176 GCA_035509995.1 Acidimicrobiales bacterium
CTCAACGACAACCACCGGCAGCGCCGCTCGCTCGTCGGCCAACGGCAGTCCTGGTGCAACGGGGCTCCTCGCCTACTCCTCGTGCGTGCGCTCGCACGGCGCGCCGAACTTTCCCGACCCCACCAGCAGCGGAGGAATCCCGAAGGAAACCGCACAGCAGCTTGGGGTCGGCCTGTCCCAGCTCCAGGCAGCCCAGACCGACTGCAAAGGCCTGCTTCCAGCCGGGGGGTCGTTGAGCGGGAAGGCCAACCAAACGATCAGCGGCGAGCAGCAGCAGTACTACCTCAAAACAGCTGCCTGCATGCGCTCACACCAGGTCACCAACTTCCCCGAACCCAGCTTCTTCGGCGGCTCGGTCGAGTTCCAGGGCCTCGGGCATCTCCCTGGTGTCCACTCACCGCTGTTCAGCCATGCCTTCCACATCTGCCAAAAGCTCATCCCTCCGGGGCTCCCCTACGGCAGCGGGTCAGGCGGGCCCTAAAGGGAAGACTCACTAAAGGGCCCCAAGGTCTTTGCCGACAGGAAGCACATGTTGCGACCAGGTGCTAGGGCATTTCTATTTTCCCTGCTCGCCGCAGGCGGGGTGTGGATGGCATCGTCTGATCCTGCAATTGCGCAGACGGTAACGGCGAGCCAGTATGGCTTTTCCTTCTCGCTGCCGCCCAAGTGGACCGAGATCCCGCTTACCGCCAAGGACCTTGGCGCGCTCCTCAGAGTACTCACCCAAGCTAATCCAGCGATGAAGAACGCCCTAAGCCAGGAGGCCGTTGACGCTGCCAAGGAGGGGCTGAAGGTCTTCGCCGTCGGCCCGATCTCGGGAAACTTCATTCCGAACCTGAACATTTTGGTCAAGGCCGCCGCAGGCCTACCTACCGGCTCGGCATTCGTCAACCTCATGTCGGCCGAAGTCCAGATCATCCTTGGCTCCGTAGGGGCTACACATGTCGACATTGGGGCGACTGATCTTCACCTGGGGAAAGCTGTGGAGGCTAGCTACCTCCTGAAGTTGAAGTTTGCCGGGCACTCCATATCGGAGCGGGGGCTGCAGCTTTACTTTCAGCATGTCGGTCGTCTGTACGTGGTCACATTCTCGGCGCTGAGCCTGACCGAGGACCAGGCGGCCGCTCACGTCGTCGAAGACAGCTGGCAGTGGCGGGCGATCACGGGCTGACGCGAGGAGGGCCTGGGCATGTCGTGTCGGCTCGCGGCGTACCTCGTGGCCGGTAGCCTTGCGTTGACAGCCGTTGCCGGCCCCGCACGCTCGCCCGACCACGGTCATCTATCAACGGCAATTTGGCTGTTGGGTCGCGCCGCGAACTATTCGCCTCTTGCCCTTTATCGCTGCGCTTCTACCCAGCGGGCAGACTGGAGGCCGAACTCGACGGCGTCGATGTCGGGACGCAGATAAAGCGCTACAGCGCGGCGCAACTGGTGTTGTTTGTCCCTCTCATCGTCGCTTTTATCGCGCTTGTCCAAGTTCTGCGACGGACCGAGCTGGGTTGAGCACTCGGCCAGCGGGCCGGCATTACCACCGATCAGGCGGGCTGTTATACGGTCGCGCTTCGACCAAGTACCCATCCCCTGTGGAGCACTCCGCTCGTGCCAAGATCTGTCCCATATGACGACCGGATGGAAGACCCACTGGCACCACCACCCCGGCGTGCGCTCCGGGGCGCAGCTGACCCTCGGGGAACGCGCCGCAGACCGCATGAGGAACATGATGGGCTCATGGCCCTTCGTTTTTTCCTTCTTCGGTGTGATGATCCTTTGGGCCGTGGCCAACTCCGCCTTCTACCTCGGCGGCAGCCACGGCAAACACGGCTTCGACCCCTACCCGTACATACTGCTCAACCTGTTCCTATCCATGTTGGCCGGTGTCCAGGCTGCCGCGTTGCTGATCGCCGCCAAGCGTGCCGACGGCATCTCATCAGAAATCGCCGTGCATACCGAGAAGAACACCGAAGACCTCAAGGGCCTGGTGAGTGACAACACCACTCTCACCCAGGAGGTTAAGAAAAACACCGACCTGCTCGAAGAAATCCACCGTCACGTGTCGGCCCTCTCGCCCGGCGCTGGGCGCTTCCCACCCGAGCCTGCAAGCCCGGCGTAGCTACGACCTGGAAATAATGAGTATTTTGGCGGCCAGTCGTCGTCGCCTATGAAATTTCCGAAGTCGCTTTCCGGCCCCGTGCAGCCAGCCACATCAGAACCGCTTGCAGGAGCGTCGGGCCCCGTGTTCTGTGCCCCCGACCTGCGCATCCCCCATCGCCACTTGAGCCTCGCCCGCCCAGTTCCCGCTCGTCGCGTGGGCGCCACGGATTGAGCCGGGAAAAGGACAATGTGACGTTCGGCCCTAGTGCCCTCACAAGAGACTACCGACACACGCGAAGTGCCTCAGATCGACCCGCGCCTGAGCGGGCGCCTTC
The DNA here is from genome assembly GCA_035509995.1 of Acidimicrobiales bacterium. Taxonomy (GTDB): domain Bacteria; phylum Actinomycetota; class Acidimicrobiia; order Acidimicrobiales; family Palsa-688; genus Fen-671. Next base: position 2,427 of record DATKHZ010000061.1, read on the forward strand.
GCCCGCACTGCCATGGGCAGTAGTCGCTTGCAACGAAGGCTGTTGCCGGGCGGGCGTGTCCTTGTCGCTCTAGCCCTGATGTCGGTGCTTGGTGCGAACGCCGTAGGGATATCAATGCTGTTGGGCTCCGCACGCGACCACTACCAGGTGGCTGCGATGGCCTCTGTCCTACAGGTGAACGTCACTGCTCTCGGGGATGCCAACGGCGATCTCACCCGCCCCTCAGCTAACACAGCCAGCAAACTTGACCGATCTCAAGCACTCCAGGGTGACCTCGGTGATGAGTTGGGAGCCATATCTCACAGCGGCTTGGACCGGGGGGACATCGTCCCCCTACGAGCGGCGGTGCTGGCGTTCGTCTCCAGGTCTGCCCAACTTAGGCGGGCCGCAGCCAAAGGCGATCTGTCAGAGGCGACCGCGCTCGACCGTCAGAACGACGCCGGGTTCAACGGGCTCGGCATGGAAATTCAACGAGCCGACCAGGAGCTCAGCGCCGCCGCCGCCTCATCGATCGTCTTCGCCGAAAGGGGAGTCGTCACCCTGGGTGCCCTCCTGCTGGGCTCCGTCGCGGGCGCCGTCGCGTGGGACGGCCGCCGGCGCCGACTGTCCAGCCTGCGGCGGGCAGATGCCGAGAGCCGGGCCAGGTACGAGGCCATGGTTGAAGGCGGAAGCGATCTGCTCGTCCTGACGGACCGGCTGGGCAACTGCCTGTACGACAGCCCTGCGGTGCGACGGGTGCTCGGCTACGGG
>DATKHZ010000062.1:0-7311 GCA_035509995.1 Acidimicrobiales bacterium
CTTCTCCTATGACTCGGTGCACATCGTGCTCGCCGCCCTGAAGAAGCAGGGATCGGTGACAACCGGTCCCACGCTCCTAACCGATATGACCCTGGTCACCGTCGTCAGCGCCAACGGCGACGCGCGTGGTTTCGACTCACAGGCCCACGAGTTCTTCGCCTTCGAAGACGCTTACATCGCCGTGATCCACGACATGCAGTTCGAGCCGGTGAAGGACGAGGCTCTGTCCGCTACCCTGCCTGACGAGAACGAGATCTTGGCCGACTTCGACGGTGCGCTCGAATCGTGCAATGGAGCTCCCTGCCCGAGCAGTTGACCGGATGAGAATGCGGAGCTGGCCGAGATCGGCATCTGGCATCGCTGCTTGCCTGCTTGCAGGGTCGGTCCTCGTCGGCTGTGGGGACTTCAAGGTGACCAAGGCCTCCGTGCTTCCTCGCGGGTATGTGCCCCTGCCGGCTGTGGGATTCAACCACGTCTACGGCAATAGCCCGCTCACCTCTCGGGACGCGCTCAACTACGAACGTGGGCTGTTCAGCCTCCAGGCCTACTGGGAGATGGAGGTCCTCACCACCCCGGCCAGAGCCGGCTTCGTGAACGTCGGCGACAAGAAGGAGGCGGCCCGGGCTCGCCAGGCCGTGCGCAGCCTGCATCTCGTGATGGCCACCGAGGTCCGTGCCACGATCACCGGCGTCCTGGCCTACGGCTCGAGCGCGGGTCAGGAGATGTACTCGGAGGAGCTGCTCGACTACTTCCGCGAGCTGGGCTACGACAAACTCCAGTCGGCTTCGGTCCTCGTCTTCTTCAGCGAAGCAGACCTGCACTCCTGGCTCACGTGGTCGTCGAAGTCGGGATACCACTTCACCGTCTTCAACAACGACTTCCTTGGCGGCACCATCACGCCGGTGGCGGGACAGCAGCCGTTACCGGACCCAGTCTCCCTTCTCTCAAACGGTGCACCGGCTGAGTAGGTTGCGCCCGGCTGTCCTGCTCCAGCCACACCACCGCCGCACCGCCTTCAGCCTCTTGCTGGGCCAGCTCGGCAACGGCGGCGGCAACGTCGGCGGTGAGCCCGACCGTCGGTGAGTCGAGCACTAGCACAGGTGCGCCGGCGCACCAGGCGCACGCGATCTGGAGCATCTGCTGCTCGCCTCCCGACAGGAGCTGAGCGGGAAGCGTGCGACGCCCGGCTAGGGCGGGAAAATGCTCCAAGGCTCGGCGTCTGCGATGCGGGTCGCGGGTGGCGACGGCAAGCGCCTCGTCGACGTTGCAGCCGGTGATCCGAGTCCCGTCCCGCAAGGTTGCGGCCAGGCCGGCCGTCCGGCGGCGCGATGGCGGGCCGGACAGCTGCTTCCCCGACAGCAGTACCGACCCCGAGGCGTTTTGGGCGCCGCACAGGGCGGCCGACAGCAGTGTCTTGCCGGTTCCGGCGTCACCGGCCACCACGACCAGTTCGCCGGCCTCTATGTCGAGGCTGTCCACCAAGAGCAGCTGGCGTCCCGCCATGCTCACTCGCAGATCTCGTATCGCAAGCCGAGCAGTCATCGGACCGCCACGGCCGAGGAGGCATCGACCGTATCGGTCCGCTGAAGCTCGTGCACCGAGCCGGCCAGAGTCGCAACCGCCTCCTGGTCGTGCTCTGTGAGCAGCACGGTCAGCCCGGCTTCAGCCACGGCACGGATGCATGCGGACGCGGCCTTTCTGTGGGCGTCGTCGAGCCCCGCCAGCGGCTCGTCGCAGAGCAGGACGTTGGGTGCTCCGAGAAGCACGCGGGCCAGGTCGAGCAGGCGACGCTGCCCCGTCGACAGCTCCGAACAGAGCGAAGCGCGCGCGGATCCGAGACCCAAGCGTGAGGACCAAGCCAGGGCCAGCGATGTGACGGCCGTCGCGTCGCGCCGTGCGCCGTGCCGGGCGGCAAGCAGAAGCGTTTCCTCGACGGTGCAGTTGGCAAAGCCACCGCCGGCTTGGGGTAGGACGCCGAGGCGCGGCGAGTCGACCCCGCTCAGCACGACGGTACCGTCGCGACGCCGACGACTCGAGGACAGCGCCTCGAAGAGTGTGGTCTTCCCTGCCCCGTTCGGGCCGACGACGGCCAGGACAGCACCTGGTTCGACGGTCAGGGCGGGGGCATCCACGAGCACCTCCCCCGAGCGAGCCCGGACCTGGATGGGGGCGACCTTCAGCCGGGCCCCCCGGAGGCCGAGGCCGTCGATGGGCCACGGAGCCTCGGCATCGATCCGCGGCTCGCCCTTGGCGGTGCCCCGGCGGCCAACGAACAGCAGGCTGAGAACGGTCACGAGGGCCAGTGCTCCGAGCGCCAGGGACGTGGCGCTGGGAGGACCTGTCCACCCAAAGCCTGGGAGGATCACGCCGCCGACCAGTCCGGTGCCCACGGCGATCAGGCCGGCGGCCAGCGGGCTGCGCCGGGCCGCGAACGCGGCCAACAGAGGCAGTGCAGCCACGTCGAGGGCGAAGTAATCCGACGGGCTCACGGCTTGGTTCACGTGGGCGGCCAAGGCGCCGGAAAGTCCTGAAATTACGCCGGCCACGGCCATGGCTCCGGCCTCCCCAGTGATGGGCCGCAGGCCGGTCCGAGCCGCGCGGTCACGGTCGCTGCCAATGGCACGCCATGTCGGCCCGGGGCCTGCTTGCAGAACGAGCATGCCTGCCACGATGCTGACCGCTGCCGCTACGAGCAGGATGTGGAAGTCCCCGGCGGACGTTGTCACGAGCGTCCGACCAGCGCCAAGCGGCACCTCTAAGGGGGGGAGCCCCGAAAGTACGCCGTTCTGCTGCGAGACGGAGGGGAGCGCGAGGACCAGCGCGCCGCCCGTCAGAGTGACGACGAGCGTGGCGACGAGGGTGGCCGGGCTGTCGAGGCGGTGACAGATCAACGCCACGAGCGCCCCCATCAGCCCTCCAGCAGCTGTACCGGCCAGGACTGCGAACGGGACCGCGCCGTGATGCAGCGCCACTGTCCCGCTGACGTACGCGCTGCCGCCGGACAGCGCCGTCATCACGAGCACAGGCCGTCCCGTCGCCAGGGCCACCACGGTGCCCACGGCCGGGCCGGCCAGGGCCAAGGCCACCGCTGTGTTCTGCAGGTTCAGGGACGAGACGAATTGGGGAACGACAATCCCGACCACAGCGACCGCAACGACCAGTAAGGCCACGCGGGTCTTCACCGGGGCCAGCCCACCATGATCAGCAGCACCGACGTGGCGTTCGCCAGTGCCTCTCCTCCCGCGCCCAGCTTGAAATCGCCTACCTGCTGCACCGCGCCGATGGCGAGGGCTGCCCCGAGAGCACGAACAGGTGAGCGCATCCCACCCCCGGCGGCGGCCGCGATGCCGCGCAGCGCCAAGGGGAGACCGCCGGCCACCGCCGGTGTCAGGCTCGCTACCGCCAAGGGGAAGTCGGCCACGCCGAGCAGCACGGCTCCCGTGGCCAGGACGCCGCCTGTCGCAAAAGCCAGCCTGCGCATGTGTGCGGTATCGACCCCGATGCGCTCGGCCGCCTCAGGGGCGCTCGAGCTCAGGCGCAACGAGGTGCCGAGGGTGGTGAATTGCAGCACCACCAAGCCGAGCAGCGCAGCGAGCACCACCACCCCGATGTCGACGAGATCGCGCACCCGGACGAGGCCCCCGGCCAGGTGGAAGGTGCCCCCCATGCTCGGAAACGCGTAGGCCGGCTGAGGGAAGATGCCCACCAGCACCTCCCATAGCACCACGCCGCCGGCGAGCAGGAGCACGGCTCCGATCAACGGGCGCCCCCGCGTCGTTTCCACCAACCCTGTCTCGGCGAGCGCGCTGAGCGCCCCGCCGACGAGGAGCCCCACAAAGATGGAGAGGCCCACGGAGGCCCCGGCGCGGTAGACGGCCGCGGCCACCAGGCCGCCGGTGATCGCCACCTGACCGATGGCCAGATGGACAGTGCCGCTACCGGCGTAGGCGAGGACCACGCCCAAGGCGATCAGGCCGTACAGCGCCGCGGCGGCAATCGATGCGATCCCCAGTTCGACGACGATGCCCGTGTTCATTTGGCGGCCGCTCCCACCCTGCAGGCGACGATCCTGTCAGATAGCCGCTGCGTCCTGTTCACCCTCCGATCGGGGTGAACTCCAGGTGCAGCTTGCTCAAGCCGCGCAGTATCCAGGTTGGCTCGTAGCGGAACCGGCGGGCACCGGGCGGGCCGTGGTGCTCATCGGAGAGCCGGATCTCGCGCACACGGTCGAGTATGCGACCCAGGCTCACCCTCCCCTCGGCCCTGGCCAAGGGCCCGCCGGGGCAGGTGTGGTTGCCTCGGCCGAACGCCATGTGCGCCCGCGAGTTGTGGCGGTCGACCCGAAACTCTGCGGGGCACTCGAAGCGACGAGGATCTCTGTTGGCGGCACCGTTCAGCAGCATGACCGGCGCGCCGGCGGGGATGGCGACGCCCCCGATGGTGACCGAGCGCTTGGCGAGGCGGAAGTCCGCTTTCACCGGGCTCTCGATGCGCAGCGCCTCCTCGATGAAGTTGGGGATCAGCTCCTTGTCTGCGCGCAGCTGTTGCTGGAGCTCGGGTCGCTCCGCCAAGTACTCGAGGGCGACCGCGAGCAGCTTGGCGGTCGTCTCCTGACCGGCGGCGAAGAGGAAGGTGGCGGTGCGGACGACCGAGGTCACCTCGGGCATGGTCCCGTCGGGATATGTGGCCAGCGCCAGGTCGGTGAGCACGTCCTGGCGCGGCTTCTTGCGACGGTCCTCGATGTAGCGGGTGAACCAGTCGTCGGCCCACGAGAGCGGGTTGAGCGCGCCGTCGCCCAACGTTTCCGAGCCGATCTTTCCCGGCGCCTGGCTCAGGCCGAAGCCCTCGCGAAAGCGCGGGTGGTCGGACTCGGGGACGCCCAGGAGGTCGGCCACCACGAGCATGGCGAAGGGTTGTGAGTACGCGCTGATGAACTCGCACCGGCCGTCTCCGACGAACTCGTCGAGGAGCTGGTCGGAGAGGCGGTACATAAACTCCTCGTTCTCCTTGAGCCGCTTCGAGGTGATGAGCCGCATGAGCAACGCGCGCTCACGAGTGTGCGCCGGGGGGTCCATGGTCACCATGTGCTCGTTCATCGGGATCTGGTCGCGGTACTGCTCGATGACGTCGCTCACGTCGTCGCCCTCGAGGGGGACCGGGAACTGGGCAAAGGGTCCGACCACCGAGTTGCACGACGAGAAGTTGGTGCCGTCGAGGTAGACTTGGCTCGCCTCCTCGTAGCCGGATACGGCCACCACCCCGTTTGGCAGCGGCAGCACAGGGCACTGGCTGCGGAGTTGGTCGAAGTAGGGGTAGGGGTTCTCGAGCAGCGTCTCGTCGCTGAAGAAGTCGATGGTCCGCCAGTCGCTCAAGCTGGTCTCCCTTCGGGTTCGTGTTGCCGCGGTCGGGCTGTCCCTTTCCGGACGTGACAGTCTACGATCCACGGTGCTGAGAGCCGCTCCACCAGGGCGCGTGACGACAGGCGAAGCGAAACAGGGGAAGCGAGCACCATGTCAGATATCAAGGTCCGGTACGAGACGAGGATGCTGATCGACGGAAAGCTCGTCGATGGCGAAGCGGGGACATTCCAGAACGTCAATCCCGCTACGGAAGAGGTGATCGGCGAGGTCGCGGATGCCTCCAAGGCGGACATGCATCGCGCCATCGACGCCGCCAGGCGGGCCTTCGACGAGACCGATTGGGCTACGAATCGCGCATTGCGCAAGCGCTGCCTGGAGCAGTTCCAGGAGGCACTGGAGTCCGAGCGGGAAGAGCTGCGCGAGGAGCTGATCGCAGAGGTCGGCTGCCCGCGCATGGTGACGCACGGCCCGCAGCTCGATGCGCCCCTTGCCGGCGGCTTGAGGCACCCCGCCAAGCTGATCGACGAGTACCCCTGGGACCTGGACATGGGCGACCAGCTGTCCGAGATGACCAACCAGCTCACCGCTAGGAGGATCTGGCGCGAGCCCGTGGGTGTCGTGGGGGCGATCGTCCCGTGGAACTATCCGTTCGAGGTGAGCATCAACAAGCTCGGCCAGGCGCTTGCCACCGGCAACACCGTCGTGCTCAAGCCAGCACCCGACACGCCCTTCAACGCGACCCGACTCGGAAGGCTGATCGCGGAGCGTACCGATATGCCCCCCGGCGTGGTCAACGTCGTCACCGCCTCTGATCACTTTGTCGGCGAGGAGCTCACGTTGTCCCCGAAGGTGGACCTCATCTCGTTCACCGGCTCGACTGTGGTCGGCAAGCGGATCATGGAGAAAGGCGCGGCGACGATGAAGCGCCTTTTCCTCGAGCTCGGCGGCAAGTCGGCCACCATCGTCCTCGAGGATGCCGACCTGCAGTTGTCGTGCCTGATCGGCATCGCGCCGTGCATGCACGCCGGTCAGGGATGCGCTACGCCCACTCGCATGCTCCTGCCGAGATCGCGCTACGACGAGGGGGTGGAGGTCCTGAAGGGGATCTACGAGTCGGTCGTCCCGGGAGATCCTCAGCAGGCTGACGTGCTGTGCGGGCCGGTGATCTCGGCCAAGCAGCGCGATCGGATCCAGGGCTACATCCGCAAGGGCATCGACGAGGGTGCCAAGCTCGTGGTCGGCGGCCCGGACGCGCCCGAGGGGCTCGACAAAGGCTTCTACGTGAAGCCCACGCTGTTCGTCGACGCCGACAACTCCATGACGATCGCCCGAGAGGAGATCTTCGGCCCGGTACTCGTTGTCATTCCCTTCGACGACGAGGAGGAAGCCATCCGCATCGCCAACGACAGCCCCTACGGGCTGGCAGGAAACGTGATGTCGGGCTCCCTGGAGCACTCGATCGCGCTGGGTCGCCGGCTGCGGGCCGGGTTCGTCGGGCTCAACGGCGGCGCTCCGTACTTCGCCGACATGCCCTTCGGGGGCTACAAGGAGAGCGGGGTCGGGCGCCAAAACGGCATCGCCGGCTTCGAGCAGTATCTCGAGGTCAAGTCGGTCGCCTGGCCTGTCGGCTGATCTCGACCGGGACGTACTCGGGGTCCCCGGGAGTCCGCATGCTGAACCTCCACTTGCAGCACACGTCACCAGGATCACGGCGCGGCGGGATCGCGAGTATGTCCACCTTCATGTTGGGGTTGTAGAGCTTGGTGGTCACGATCATCGACTTCGGGCACGTGGAGTGACAGTTCTTCTCCAGGATGTCCGGCCGGCCCATCGATTCCCACTGGTCGGCGGCGACGCAGCGATTGAACGTCATGATGCCGACGTCGGGCTCGGGCATCTCGAAGGAGACGTCGAACGCCTTGCCCGGCATGGCGGTGGCGTCGGTCTGGAG